>JBEKTG010000022.1:0-16014 GCA_049516275.1 Candidatus Acidiferrales bacterium | reverse complement strand
ATTCTGCTCGATCATCTCGCGAATCTTGCTTTCGAGCAGGTTGTGCCGCTCGATCTTCGCGTCCAGCGCGTCTTTCACGTGCGCCGCGGTGATCACCTTCGTTCCGTTGTGCCGCGCCGCATAGGACGATTCGCGCGCCAGGTCGGCCAGATCGAAAAAGCGCGTGGTGATTTTCCCTCGGCGTCCGGCAATCCGCACGCCGTGTTCGAGGATGGCCGCCACCGCCGTGCGGTCGAAGGGCAGCAGCTTCTCGTCGTCGCAAAGCTTTCGCAGGCGCCCGCCATACTGCCGCAGCACCTCTTCGTTCCACTTCATCTCTTCGTCGAACTCGACGCGCACCTTGAAAATCTTCTTAAAATCGTCCTCATAGTCGTACAGCAGCTCGTACATATCGCGGTCGCCGATCAGAATGATTTTCGCATGCACCTCGATCGGCTCCGGCTTGAGCGCCGCCGTGCTGAATGGAAAAAACGTCTCCACCGGCTGGATTTCCAGCTTCCCGTGATTGAGCGTCCGCTTCAGCGTCCGCCAGACGCCCGTTTCGGTCAGCGTGTCGAGCGCGTACATCACCAAAAAGCCGCCGTCCGCCCGCAGCAGCGAACCTCCCCGCAGGTCCATGAAATCGGAGTTCCAGCCGCCGCGCGCGTCGTAGCTGCGGTGAACCGTCCCGAAAAGGTTCGCGTAGGTGGGGATCGTTTCGAAAATCACCGGGCAGGTTTCCTGTTCGCCGTGGGCCAGAATCACATTCACGCCGTATACGCGGAACGGATCGCGTTCCCCGCGTTCGGCGCGTGGTCCCGGTCCGGCTTCCGCCGGCACCTGCTCTTCTTCTCCCTCGCGCTCCTTGAACGGCTCGAGGTTGTCGAGCACGTGGTGGCGCACCTCCTCGAGATACTCCGCGATGTGCGTGCTGGAATATTTTTCTTTCAGCTCCTCGATTACGCCATCCACCAGCACCGACGCCGCTTCCTGCTCCAGATAATTCATCTCGCTCGCGAGTTCGCGCGAAAGCGAAAGCGTTTTCCGGTAGACGACCGTGAATTCCTGGCGGAACACGTCGTACTTTCTTTCGAGTTCTTCCGCGGCCACCGTTTCGAGTTTCCCCTCCTGAACCATCTTGGGAACTTCCTCGATGGGCACCATCTGCCCGTCGAGAACGGGGAAAATTTCCGGCAGCGCCACCGCTCCCACCTGCATCCGCCCGAGCGCGAACTGCTCCCGCGCGATGCGCCGCGTGAAATCGTCCATCAACTCTTTTTCGCGCACGGTGAATCGCTCGACGATGCGCGTTTTCTGCCGCTGGAACGGCTCGCCCTCGAATACCTGCGGAATGCGCCGCCTGAGAAACTCGATGCCGGAGTCGACTTCTTTCTTGAACGCAGTCGCCTGGCCCCGAGGCAGAGTGAGCAGGCGCGGACGGTCGGCATTCTTGAAATTATTCACGTAGCAGCGGTCGGGAGCGGGTTCGGTCTGCGGATGCATTTCTTCGATCATCCGCACGATCATTCCGCCGCGGCTCGATCCTGAAAGGCCGCAGACGAACAGGTTGTAGCCCGAGGCGGTCAACTCTACTCCCATGCGCAGCGCGCGCAGGGCGCGGGCCTGCCCGATGTCTCCGGATACGGGATCCACTTCCGCTGTGGTCTCGTAGGGAATCGTCGCGGGATCGCAGCGCCACCGGAGTTTATCGGGCGTCAAACAAAGGTGCTGCGGACTGGAATTTTTGGGCATCGACTTTTTGTATTAGGCCTCGAGTATCGTGAAGGGGGCTACTCTAGCACGCCCGCCGTTTTCTTCCCACTCGCTTCCAGTTCGGCCGCGGCCGCGGGCGAGGCAGGCACGTAGACGGAAAGCAGAGTAGATGCTATGGCGATAATAATAGGGCCAAGCACCACTCCCAGCAGGCCAAACGCTTCAATTCCTCCCAGCACACCGATGAAAATCAGCAGCATGCTCATCTCGGCGCGCCCACTGATCATCATCGGCCGCACGACATTATCGATCATCCCGATCACCACGCTGCACGTTGCCGCGAGCGCGATGCCAGCCCAAAGGTGGCCCCCCAGGATCAAGCTCAGCGAAAGAGGAACCCAAATCAATGCGGTGCCGATCAGCGGGATAAACGAAAAAAATCCCATCAACACGCCCCAGAACACCGGGGATGCGATTCCCGTAAGCGCAAAAGCCGCCGTGCCAACCACGCCGTGAACGGCCGCCGCGGCAAGCGTCGAGAGGACGGTGGCGAAGATCAGGCTCTGTGTGTCCTGTACAACGCGAATCCGCTGCTCCTCGTCAAAAGGAAGGCCATCCTGAATCCGCTTCACGATGGTGGCGCCGTCCCGGTAGAAATAAAACATCGCCAGAATGGTGAACGCCGTATCCATGAAGATCGTGGCCGTGTTCCTCAAAATTCCTCCGACGCGCTGCGCTGCGTAGCTGGCGGCCTGTTCCGCGTAGTTATGAATGGCGTCGCCCAGGTCGGAGGGGATCAGCTGGGGAAAACGGTGCTGGAGTCCGTCCCAAAAGCGATTGACCCAGGAGTAGCGTCCCAGCTCGATTCCGAGTTGCACCGAACGCACGGCGCCCACCGCTTCTCTGACGAATGCGCCCAGCACGGCAATCATAGGGACGATCAAGATCAGCGTGACACCCGCCGTCGTGGCGAGCGCCGCGCGGTTGGGTCCCCAGCGTCTGCTGAGCCGCTCGTAGAGCGGATAGGTGAGAACCGCCAGGATGGCTGCCCACAACAGAGAGGAAAAGAACGGCTCGAAGATTCTGTAAGCGAGGTATGCAAGCAACAGGGCGATGCCGTAAAAAAGCACCACGTTCAACCGCTCTTGCCTGCGCAGGTCCGCTGTCAATGGATTCTCGTCTAGCGATTTGGGGTGAGAACGCCGATGCTTTCAAGCATTCCGTAAGCTGTCCGGCGATGCCGTGCTCTGGTCATTTGTCAGCGCGTCCTCACTCATGGCACGCTGGCCCACATTAGCACGGGGGAGTGGAATTGTAGGATAGTAGTTGCTGACGTTGGGCCGACGACCAGACGGCCGATGCTATGTTTGAGCCGGAGATTGCGACATGCCCGATTCAACCTGCAAGCACGAGCGCACGCGCCTCATAGCCAAGGATGACGACTCGCAATACGTGGAATGCCTGGATTGCGGCGAAATTCTCGAGGCAGCCGAGATGAAGGATCTTGTCGAAAAAGGCCGCAGCGGCTTCGACGAATCGCTTTCCGACGCCTGAGCGAATCGCACGCCGCCTTTTTCAGAATCAGGAAATGCGGAGCTTCCCGATCAAGCGCGTCACGTCGGCGGGAGAGACGTCGTAGAGCGAATGTTCGTCTTCCTGCTCCAGGCGCTCCCGCAGGTATTCGGCGGCGATATAACTCGCTTCGCGGTCCGACAGATTTCTTCCCGCCTTCTCGCGAAACGTCACAAAACCAGGATGCGCCAGCCCGAGCAGCACGCCCTTGCCGTCGACGACGAACTTACAGTCCATCGTATCGCTGTGGCGCGTCGCAATGCCGTTGAAGCAATGCGAAAATTGGCAGCGATACCGGTAATCGGTCACTTTCGACGGAACATCGAATGCGCCGATAAACTCGCTCATCGCCCCGGCGTTCGCGAATGTCGGATAGAGGGTCTTCGCCACGCCGGTTACTTCCTTGCGCCCACTTCAGCGGGCTGCGTGAACTGCTGGTACATGTGAATGGCCGCCGCAACTCCGGCGCCCGCGGGCACGGAGAAGCCCTGGTCGGACAGCGTCTTTTCCAGCGCGGCGAGGAACAGCAGCACGTTGTTCTTCTGGCTGGAGTAGCCCATCAGGCCGACCCTCCACAGCTTGCCCTTGAGCGGGCCAAAACCGCCGGCGATCTCGATATTGAATTCATCGAGCAGTTGCAGCCGGACCTTGGCATCTTCCACCTTGGCCGGAACCTTTATGCCGGTCACGGTAACCAGGCGGTCCGCCGGGTTGGAGACCAGCAGTTCGAGGCCGAGCGCTTCGAGACCCGCGATGAGCGCCTGCTGGTTGTGCAGATGCCGCTCCCAGCGCGCTTCGAGACCTTCGGCCATCACCAGGCGCAACGCTTCTCGCAGCCCATAGATCAAAGTGATCGGCGGGGTGTGGTGATAGGTGCGCTCCTTGCCCCAGTACGTCATCGTGGGGTTCAGATCGAAGTACCAGCTCTTCACGGGTTCTTTCCGCGCGTGCATCACGTCTTCGACGCGCGAGTTCACCGTAATCGGAGCCATGCCCGGGGGCGCGCTGATGGCCTTCTGCGTGCCGCTGAAGCAGATGTCGATGCGCTGCGCGTCCACATTGAGGGGAACGCCGGCGAGCGTCGCAACTGTGTCGACCACAAGCAGGGCGCCTAGCTCGTCGGCGACCTTCCTGAAATCATCAATGCGGTGTACCACCGCGCCGGAGGTCTCGCCGTGCGCGAGGCCCACCAGCTTGATTTTTTTGCCTTTTCCGGCGCGCCGCACGTCTTCGGGATCGCAAGCCTGGCCGTAAGGCGCTTCCACGCGAATCACCTTGGAGGTGATGCGCTCCGCCATGATGGCCATGCGCTCCGAGAAGGCGCCGTTGACGCAGACAATGCACTCATCGCCATCCTCGAGCGGGTTCACCACGGCCGCTTCGATTCCGCCGGAACCGGAAGCCGAGATCGGGAAGGTGATGCGGTTCTGTGTCTGGAAAACCTGGCGCAGCAGGGTCTGCACGTCGCCCATCATGGCCGTGAACCACGGGTCCATGTGCCCGACAATCGGCGCGGCCATGGCGCGGTATACGCGAGGGTCCAGGCAAGAAGGGCCCGGCGTCAGCATCAACCTGGCGGGCGGAAGTAATTCCCCAATGATCTCGTTCATTTGAATCCCCATCCTATGTTTCGCGATTTCGTTCAGCCCATGCGGTCAGCACGATAGCGGTTTCCCGGGAGGCAAACGTAACGAAACAGAAAGTTTTCAGCTACTAGTCTCGCTAACTTGCCGCGCATGGTCAACCTCCAAAATGGCTGGCTTGTTTAGGGCGTCATGCGGCGGCAAAAATCGCGGGCGGCGAGTTCCCGGCAAGCCCGGGAAGAGCAAGTAGCGCAATGACACCAAAGCGCCAATAGCTGTTACGGAGGTAGGTGTTATTGACCGCACAACGAGCGTTCCGCTTTGTTGAAAGGCCTATACCCCTATGCTAGATTGCCAAACTGGGTACAAATCACGCGGTGAAAGCGAAATTACAGTGAGTGCGGCGCCCAAAGTGTCGCGGGTGGAGGTGTATTGGCACACGGTGACATATCGAACCGTGCTTCTCTACATCTTCGTCCTGATCACGATTTTGCTTACGCTCACTTACCTGGTTTTCCCAAGAGGGTCGGCCGCGATCATGAGCCGTATTTCCGATGCGATCTCGCCGCACGACAGCGGAGTCGCCACGATCACGGCCAAGCAGGCGCGCTTCGTGAACCTCGACGGCAAGGTTCAGGTGAAGAAAGTAAATTCCGTGCAGTGGACCACCGCCGATTATCAGCTCACTCTCGATAAGGGCGACCTCATCCAGACCGATTCCGAGGGGGTCGCGCGCATCGCTTTCGCCGACGGAACCACCTACACCGTGAAGGGCGATACGCTGGTGACCGTGGAAGAAAATAACGTCTCCATGGACAAGCCCACGCAGGTGAGCGTGCACATCAGCTCCGGCCAGGTGGATCTCGCAACCGGCTCCTGGGAAATTCCCGGGTCCACAGCCGAAGTTTCCTTTGAAAATGCCGTCGCTTCTCTGCGGGCCAACAGCCGCGCCGCCGTGCGCAGCGATCCAGGCACCCAGGAGCACGAAATCACCGTCGATTCCGGTAGCGCCGAGTTGAATCGCGGCAACGAGCACCTCGACATCGCGCAGTGGCAGCGCGTCACGTTCCCTACCGGAGGAAAGACCACCACTTCGCAGGTTCTCGCGCCCCCCGATTTACTGGAACCTCTGAATCTTCAGGCGATCATCGTGGCGGACCCCAAGCATGATCCGATACACTTCTCCTGGAAGCAGGCTTCCACCGCTAAGCTCTACGATTTTCAGGCCAGCACGACGGCGATGTTCAACCGCGTGGCGGCGGAAAAGAAAGTCACCGCCACAAGCGTGGATGTCACCGGCCTCGATCCCGGCGATTATTTCTGGAGAGTCCGCGCGATCGACGAGCAGAATAAGCTGAGCGACGCGGGCGACGCCCACAAGTTCACCCTGGTGGCGCAGGGCAAAGAGCAGGAGATGCTGCTCGAGGTGGACAGCACAGAACTGCAGGGCAATGTGGTCGAGGTGATCGGCCGCACCGAACCCGGCGCGGCGCTGATCGTCAACGGCGAAGAGGTGGCCGACATTCAGCCCAACGGCCAGTTCCGGTATTTCACCCAGCCGATGTCGCGGGGCAGCCACCCGATTGTGATCACCGGCCAGAATCGGCGCGGGGGCACGGCGATCAAGCGGGTCGAAGTGGTAGTTCCTTAGCAGGCAAACACACCGGCACACCGGTGCGCCGCCGCAGCGGCGCTGAAGCGATCTCTGGGGGAACAGCGTGACCAAGAACGGCTACAACATGCGGTCGGTGTTCAGTCTTTTGTCTTCCGACCTCGCCATCGACCTCGGTACCGCCAACACACTGGTTTATGCGCGCGGCAAAGGCATCGTCGTCAACGAACCCTCGATCGTAGCCATCAATAAGAACAGCGGGGACGTGGTCGCCGTCGGCCGCGAGGCGAAAGAGATGCTGGGACGCACTCCCGGGAACGTAGTCGCCATCAAGCCCATGAAAGACGGCGTGATCGCCGATTTCAAAGTCACCGAAAAGATGCTCACATACTTCATCCAGAAGGCGCACAATCGCCGCGTCCTGGTGCATCCGCGCATCGTGATCGGCGTCCCCAGCGAAATCACACCGGTGGAAAAACGCGCCGTGCAGGATTCCGCGTATCGCGCGCGAGCGAGCGAAGTGTACCTGGTGGAGCAGGCCATGGCTGCCGCGATCGGCGCCGGGCTGCCCATCGAGGAACCCTCCGGGAACATGGTGGTCGATATCGGCGGCGGCACTACCGATATTGCGGTGATTTCCATGAGCGGCATCGTCTATTCGCGCTCGGTGCGCGTGGCCGGCAATGAGATGGACGAAGCCGTGATGCACTATCTGAAGCGCAAGTACAACCTGCTGGTCGGCGAGCGCACCGCCGAACAGATCAAGATCGAGATCGGCTCCGCTTATCCGCTCGAAAAGCCGCTCACGCTGGAAGTGAAAGGCCGCAACCTGATTGAGGGCGTTCCGCGCACCGTCACCATCGACGACAGCGAAATTCGCGAAGCGCTCTCCGAGTGCATTTCGACCATTCTGAACGCGATCCGTGTGGCGCTCGAACGCACCCCGCCCGAGCTTTCGGCGGACATCAGCGACCGCGGCATCGTGCTCACCGGCGGCGGCGCGCTCATCAAGAATCTCGACAAGCGCATCCGCGAAGAAACCGGCTTGCCCGTATCGATCGCCGATGACCCGCTCGCCTCCGTGGTACTCGGCACCGGCAAGATGCTCAGCGATTTCCGGCTGCTGCGCCTGGTCTCGATCGACTAGCGCGGCTCAGGATTTTCGGGGCTGGCGCCCCTGAGGAACTCATATTCGGAGGTGGTTTCGGGTCCCCAGCCTCGAGCCCTTCGGCATTCATAACTTATGGTCGGTATTTTTTCACGTCACCGGTCTCTGGCTCTGCTCGCGAGTGTCGTCCTCGCGCAACTCCTGCTGCTCGCGTTCCAGATCAAGCGGGATCACGACATCCGTCTCATCCGCTATTGGGCCGTGGGAATCATGTCTCCGGTCGAGCGTGGCGGCACGTGGGGATTCTCTTCCATTCGTGGAATATGGACCGGCTACATAGACCTACACAACGCCCGCAAGGAAAATCAGCAGCTGCGCGCGGAGTTGGGCGAACTCCAGTTGCGCAATCGCGAACTCGAGAGCCAGGCCAACGAAGCACAGCGGCTCAGCGCGATGCTCAGTTTCCATGAAGCGCATCCGGAAGCTCCCATCCTCGCCGCGCAGGTGATCGGGGCCAGCGCGGACTCCGCGTCGCACACGCTGTTTATCAACCGCGGCACCCGCGACCACATCCACAACAACATGGCGGTGGTCACACCCGACGGCGTGGTGGGAAAAATCGTGGAAGCCTTCCCATCCACTTCTCAGGTGCTTCTGATTAACGACCGGGAAAGCGGCGTCGGCGCGCTGTTTGCCGCCTCGCGCACGCACGGCGTGGTAAAAGGAAGCGGCGATCCCGATCCCCGGCTCGACTACATCGTGAACGATGAAAAGGTCAAACCCGGCGACGTACTGCTCACCTCCGGCGACGATCGCATCTTTCCCAAAGGGCTGCTGATCGGAACCGTGATCGACTCCAAGCCGGCGCTTCCCTTTCAACTCATCCACGTGCAGCCCGCAGCCCGGCTCGACCGTCTCGAAGACGTGCTCGTGCTGCTCTCCCAGCAGGAATTCGAACCAAAGAAAACCGGCGAAGCTTCCGTTCCTTTGATTCCGGACGCTCCTCCAGAACCAAGCGCTTCGGCAACGGATCTTTCTGCGGCAACGGCCGCTGCTGCCGGCGCGAAACCCCTTGCTGCGAATGCAAATGCTGCGCCCACGGCCGCCGCGCCCTCGGCTTCCTCAACGAAACCAAATGACAGCGCTGCAAAGCCGCATGCGGCTGCCCCAGCTCAGAATCCACCGGTTGCGGCCAAGCCAGCCGCCGTGGCGAGGCAATAATGTCGTCCATGCTCAGCGCCGGTGCTCACAATGAGTCAAACGTCGAGGTCCACAAATACTACGGCGGCACGGTTATCGGCGCCACGTTTCTTGCCCTGCTCTTCCAGGTGTTCCTGCACAAATACGGGCGCTGGGCGGAGCTCATCGATCTGCCGCTGCTGGTCACGATTTATTTCGGAGTGAGCAAGCGCAATCCGGTGTCCGGCATGTTCCTGGGAGCCCTCATCGGGATTCTGCAGGACGCGCTGGGCCACGACGGCCCCATCGGAATGTACGGAATCGCCAAAACGATCATCGGTTACATGTCTTCTTCGGTCGGGGCGAAAATCGACACCGAGCATCCCGCCAGCCGCTTCGGCCTGGTTTTCATTCTGTTCCATTTGCACCAGGCGATTCTCGCGGTCACCGAGCGCGCCCTGCTGAACCAGCCAGCCCGCTTTTTCACACCGCGACTGCTGCTCGATTCAGTGATCACGGCAGCTGCCGGCGTTCTGCTCTTCTCCCTGCTCGATCGTCTGCGCCGCCAATCCTGAGCGAACGCAGCGAAATCGGGGGGCGTAACGTTCTGGTCACAAACCTCTTCAAGCCCCTTTTATTCGGGTGCGCTTTCGGCCAATCGTGTTATACTCAATTTGCGCTTAATACTTCGGTTGTGCTGTGCGGTCCCTCTGGTGCAGTCTGTGATCTGAGAACACCCGCCTTCAGTTTCCTCCCGTACGTCTTCAGCGTAATCTAAAACGAAGACTGGCATAGAAAAGCAGCCGTATTCGTCCGCACACGTGTGGGCGTCCGGAGCTTCGCCAGCAAGAAAGAAAAATGCAAAATTTCTCAGAATTACCAATCTCCTCCTATATGAAGGAGAAACTACAGGCGGCGAATTTCACGCTGCCCACCCCGGTGCAGGCTGCGGCGATCCCGCAAGCGTTGCAGGGAAAGGACGTTCTCGCCACCGCCCAGACGGGCACCGGCAAGACGCTGGCCTTCCTGATCCCGGTGATGGAAAAGCTTCTCGCGCAGAACACGCCCGGCATCGCCGCGTTGGTTCTCGTACCCACGCGCGAGCTCGCCATGCAGGTCGCCGATCAATACAACGCCCTGCGGGGCAAGCAGCTTCCGGCAGCCGCCATCGTTGTCGGCGGATTGTCCGAAGGCCAGCAGCTCACCGCGATTCGCAAGGGAGCTCGGCTGGTGGTCGCTACACCTGGACGTCTCGAGGATTTCCTCGACCGGCGTCTCGTCGCGTTCGCCTCGCTGCACACGCTTGTCCTTGACGAAGCGGACCGCATGCTCGATATGGGCTTCCTTCCCGCTATCCGCAGGATCGCGTCGATCCTGCCCAAGATGCGCCAGACGATGTGCTTCTCGGCCACGCTGGAAGGCTCGGTCGCACACCTTGTAAAGGACTACACGCGCAATCCCGTTCGCCTGGAATTCGGCTCCACGCTCAAGCCTTCGGAAAACGTGAAGCTGCACGCCTATGAGGTTTCCGCCACAGAAAAGCAGGACATGCTGCAGTACCTGCTCCGCCAGGAGCCCGGCCGCGTGCTCATCTTCGCCCGCACCAAGCGCGGCGCTGACCGCATCGCCAAGGGCCTGAGTCATCGCGGGGTCAACGCCGCCACCATTCACGGGGATCGTTCGCAGTCGCAACGCACCGCGGCACTCACCGGTTTTCAGCAGGGCCGTTACCGCGTGCTGGTCGCCACCGACGTCGCGTCGCGCGGCATCCACGTGGAAGATATCGCGCACGTCATCAACTATGACCTGCCCGAGGTCGCCGAAAACTTCATCCACCGCGTAGGCCGCACCGGCCGCGCCGGCCGCCTGGGTCTCGCGTCCACATTGTTCGCGCCGGACCAGCGCACCGAGCTCTTCCAACTGGAGCGCACCCTGGGAATCCGGATCGAGAAGATTCGCCCGGGCGTCAGCACCAAGGAAATCGAAGCGCAGAACCGGGATGAGTTTGCGAGCAAAGTCGCCCGCACCCCCACGCCGCCGACGCGGAGGTCGGTTCAACTCCCCGGCGAAATCCTCCAAACGCACATGGCGGTCTAACAAGCACCGCTAGCAGCACCGCGTTTCGGAACATCGAAAGCCCCATCCCGCAAAAGGCGAGATGGGGCTTTTGTCTTTTGTGGGCCGCCTCGCTCCAGCCTCTTTGCTCCCGCCGCTGGCCTCAAACAATTTGCTTCACTCCGAACGGAGTCCGTTGTACAAGATTCTCTCAACGGATAGTAAGAACAATTACGTGAAGCAATAGTGAGGGACATCATGAAACAAGGTCTCCTGAAAGTTGCCCTGGCGGCATTTTTCTTCAGCCTTCTAGCGCACACCGGAAACGCGCAGCAACTCGAGATGACGGTGGATGCTACCAAGACGGGCGCGCCTCTCTCGCCCTATATGTACGGTTACTTCACCGAGCTCCTCGGAAACAACGAGGGCGGTTTCTGGTCGGAGATGCTCGGCGACCGCAAATTCTTCTATTCGGTCGATTCCAGCAAGGATCTCCCCGGCCCCGCTCCCCGCGCGCGGCGCAGGCTCGCTGCCAGGTGGAGGCCTGTGGGGCCCGACGAGTTCGTCGTGATGGACCGCGACCACGCCTTTGTGGGCCAACACAGCCCGATGGTCAAGTTGGAAGCCGGCACGCCTCACGGAATCCAGCAGGGCGAACTGGGACTCAAAAAAGGGAATAAATATACGGGACGAATCTACCTCGCGGCCGAACCCGGCGCGGACGTGAAGGTGAGCCTGATCTGGGGCTCCGGCCCCGGCGACCGGCAAACCATCGAACTCAAATCCTTGCACAAAGAGTATGCAAAATTCCCCCTGAGCCTCACGGCCGGCGCAGACACCGAAGACGCCCACCTCGAAATCGTGGGCACTGGCAAAGGATCGTTCCACATCGGCGCTGTTTCCCTGATGCCCGCCGATAACCTGTACGGTTTTCGCGCCGACCTGATCGCGGAGATGAAAGAAATTGGGCCGGTAATGTTCCGCTGGCCCGGCGGAAATATGACGTCCGGTTACGACTGGCGCGACGGAATCGGCGACGCGGACAAACGCCCGCCTCGTTTTGACTACGCTTGGAACCTGGCCGAGCAAAATGACGTCGGCATCGACGATTACATGCACCTCAACAAGCTGCTGGGCATGGAACCGTACATCTGCGTCAACACCGGTTTTGGCGACGCGCATTCCGCCGCCGAAGAGGTCGAGTACGTCAACGGTTCGGTGAACACGCCCATGGGCAAGCTGCGCGCCGCCAATGGACACCCGGAGCCCTACAAGGTCACGTGGTGGAACGTCGGCAACGAGATGTGGGGCCCGTGGCAGCTGGGCTTCATGTCTCTCGATCAGTACGTCATCAAGCACAACATGGTCGTGGAGGCCATGCGGCGCGTGGATCCCTCGATCAAGGTTGTCGCGGCGGGCGCTTCCGCCATCGAATCCAGCCAGAGCCGCGCGGCCATGACGATCACCGGCAAACACGTGGCTGCATTTGGCGGTCCGGCGGACTTTACCGGCGGACTTCTCGCACACTCCACGGGCTACTTCGATGCCCTCGCGGAACACCTCTATCCCTCGGCCGTGGACAGGGCCTTCGATTCCGAAAAACTGGACTACGTGCAGGTGGACGAGCCGCTCGCCGATAAAGCCCGCAAACTCGCGAACGGAATCCGCGCTCCGGTGGAGGCCTGGGGAGACGAATACCAGAAGCGATTCCCCAACTTGCAGATGGACCACGTCCAGATAGCAGAGGATGAATGGGTCTCCGGAAGGATCGGCGATGACAGGGATTCGATGTTCAGGCCGCTATCGACCGCGGAAGCGCTGCACGAAATGTTCCGGCACTCGAACCTGTTCGTCATTTCCGCTTACACCGGCGCGCCCGAACTTCTCGCTATCAGCAAGACCGACTCGACGATCCAGCCGGTCGGCTTGATGTTTGAAATGTACCGGCACCATTTCGGGACGATTCCGCTCACGATCACGGGGAACTCGCCGCAGCACGACCTGCACGGCGTCGTGGGAGTGGACAAGCCCAGAATTCCGTCCGGCAGCCCCACTTACCCGCTCGATGCGATGGCCGCTCTCACTGCCGACCGGAAGTCGCTGACGCTTGCGATCGTCAACCCCACCGACTCCAGCCAGCAGATCGATGTCGCCTATCAGGGCATCGCCGTTCAGGACGCCCGTTCGGGCAAGGCTCGGTTCTGGCGAATCGCCAGCGACGACCTCACCGCCGCCAACGTGCCGGGCAAGCCGCCGATGGTCGAAATCAAGGAGAGTCCGCTGACGGAGGCGGCCAATCATCTGACGCTTCCCAAGTTCAGCATCACCATCTACGAATTGCCGGTTCAGTAGTGATCTATTTGAGTAGACTTTTGGAGGGGTGAATAACGCCGGGTCAAGTTCGCGGAAAAGTCTTTGCAAAGGAGCCAGCCCGGCGAAAACGCCGGGCCTAGAGGCTAATACTTCCTCAGAACGCCGACCACTTTGCCCTGTATCTTCACATTCGCCGCAGGCACGATGATCGGCGTCATCTGATCGTTGGCGGGCTGGAGCCGGATCTTCCCGCCCGACTCGCGGTAAAACCGCTTCACGGTGGTCTCGTCTTCCCCGACCAGCGCCACCACAATTTCTCCGGAATTCGCTACTTGCGTCTGCTCCACCACGATGTAGTCCCCGTCGAGGATGTGATCGTCGCGCATCGATTCGCCCTTCACCTGCAGCACGAATGTATTTTCTCCGCGCGCGAAATCCGCCAGCGAAATCGTCTCGTTTTCTTCCACCGCTTCCACCGGGCGCCCCGCCGCGATCCGACCCGCCAGCGGCAGCTCCACTACGTGGCGGTCGAGCACCTGTTCGCGTACCGGCTTGGGCAGCTGTACCACTTCGATGGACCGGCTCTGGTTGTATCCCCGGCGTATGAATCCCTTCTTCTCGAGCGTCGAAAGATGTTTGTGCACCGTCGCCAGAGACGTGAGCTTCATCGCGTGGGCGATCTCTTCGAAGCTCGGCGAATAGCCGTTCTTGTTCAGAAAACCAACCAGGTAGTTGAGCACTTCTTTCTGCCGCTTCGTCAGTGCCATCTTCTCCGCCTCTTTCGCCTTTCCCGTTCCCAAGCCAACTGGCGAGCGGCCATCGGACACACCGAGCCGCTGGTCGCACTATAGGCGAATCAAAAGCGAAAGTCAACAAAACAGGCGAGTGTCCCGTCCAAGCAAGGACGCGAACCACCCGCCCCACTTTCGATCCCGTGCCGCCTGATGTAATCCTAACCCCCTAGCCTGCGTCGTCAATGGGACGAAGGGACAGGCGAAACGGACTCTGGAATGAACTCGCCGCCGGCCCGCTTTTCCAGCCCGAAATCGTTGTTCAGATTCTTGGTACAGTTGACTCTCGCGCTACAGAGAACTTTTTTGCATCCAGGGTGTTCATTCACATGGATAAAATCGACGCGGCCAGTCGAGCCGATCCGCAACTCAAGGAGGAACTTCCATGAAGAATTGGATGCTCAGTTCGCTTGCTATCGTCACGTTGATTCTGGCTCTCGCGATGCCCGCGTCGGTTCCGGCGGCGCCTCCGAAGAACCCGCCCGCTGCCCCGGCCGCCGCTCCGGCTGCCGAACCTCATCCTGAAATCCGCGAGGCGATTGGGGCCCTTCGCAACGCCCGTATGCATATGGAACATGCCGCGCACGACTTCGGCGGCCATCGCGCCGACGCGCTGCGCTCGACCGATGATGCGATTCGCCAGCTTGAGATTTGCCTGAGATACGACCGCTAGCCTGCGGCGTTTTCCCGCAGCGCCTTGCTCTCGCGCAGAGCACTGCGGAAAATTCCATTCGTTGCCCGGGAATTACGGCCAGCGCTGCTTCGCGGTAAGCGGGGATTATTTCAGTTCACGGTGGATCCGGCGGGAGCGGCTGCCGGGGAATCCGTATTGGCGCGCAGCGGCGGAGGCCGCAGGCCTGTCTTCACTTCATTCACGATTTCTTCCGCAAGCTTCGTACTGATGGCGCAGGAAGTATCGTTGATGCGGCACTGCGCGATGGTCAGCTTGCACCCGCACATGCAACTCTCCGAGTTCAACCGCTTCAAAACGGCCGTCCTTTGCTCGGGCGTGAGCCCTTTCATATCCACGCCGGGAAGTTCGGTGGCCCGCGCGGCGTTTTTCAGGAAGATCTGGCCGGTGTCGGCAAAGGTCTCAATCGGTGCGCTCACCGGAAGCCCGAGAAGGGCGCGCACCTCCATCTCGATGCCCTCCGGTTCCAGCAATCCCACATGCTTCTGCACCACGCGCCCGGCGGTGTTCAACACAAAAGAAGTGGGCAGCGCCGGCACTCCGCCATACTCGCTCGCGATTTCCGTGCCCATCACCACGGGATAATTGATCCCCGCCTTGTCCGCAAACGCCTTCACGTAGGCCGGGGGCTCGTCCTCATCCATCGATATCCCGATGATCTGGAGGCGGTCCTTATATTTGTTCTGCAGCGCGATCAGGCTGGGGATTTCCTCGCGGCAGGGCGGGCACCAGGTGGCCCAGAAATTCACGATCACTACCTTGCCCTGAAGCTGAGCCGTCGAAACGGTGTGGCCGCTCAAATCGTTGACCAGGAACGGCGGAGCGGGAGACGGGTCTTTCGCAAACCGGATCACTTCGCCCCGCTCGTCCGGCTTTGCGCTGATGTCGCTGGCTGCGCCGGCCATCCCGGCGATGCCGGAATTCGCAGCCAATCCCCGCGCGCTCCTGTGACGCATGCGCGCGACTGCCATACCGATCAGCACACCCGAAGCCCCCGCGATGGCTGCCAGCACAAGAACGGCGATGAGCGATTTCTTCATGGAGCGTGTTCATCACATTATGCGGCAGAGCACGCCCCGCGACAAATTTATCGCCGCAGTGGGTAACCGACTCCGCACGCCACGCCGCCCCTGGGAACGCCAATCTCCCGATTGGCGTTGTTTCTCACCTTTGCGCCGCGGTCCGTCTTGCCTCGCGCAGTCATTCTGAACGCAGCAAAGTGCACCTTTCCATCGCTGGTCGTTCGGGAGAGGAATTCCTCCCAAGCCGCATCGTGCCAACGCGGGATGCCCATTCCCGAATTGAAATTCAGCCGTCCTACGTGATTCTCTATAGCACCCCTAAGCTATTGAAAAATGGTGCGCTCGGTCGATGCACCATGCCTCTGCGATCGGCAACAGTCTTGCCTTAGCTGGAGG
>JBEKTG010000021.1:0-16096 GCA_049516275.1 Candidatus Acidiferrales bacterium | reverse complement strand
TCGGGATATATCGTTTCCGCGCCGCCGCGGGCCGCGTCCACGGGGACCCCCCACCTGGACGCGTATTCCGTGAGAAAATTATTTTTACCGGGCAAGTGGTAGGCGACATAACCCTCGGGATGCTCCACGGCGACGCTGGGCAGGCAATAGTGCGCTACAAGTCGTCCGGTCGGCGCGCGGACAAAGTTCGCGTTTCGAATGAACGGCTCCGTCAGATAGACGGGGTCTTCGACATCGGTGATGAGGGTCATGAAATTTCCGTGCGGAATAAAATATTGGATGAAGGTCGCCTTTTCGCTCCGCGGCAAGCCGTTCCGCCGAAGAAACGCTTCCTTCATATGGGTGACGGTCACCCGGAGCATGTCGCCCTCCCATTCCCCGGTGGAGAACCCTTCCCAGGTATGAGGCGCGCTCGCTGGGGGATGAGGGCGGCCGTCCATGTAGATCGTTCGCTTTTCATGCATATAGTCCAACTGCACTTCCCACGCCGCGACTGCCTCGGTAAACGGAACCAGGTCCTGGCGGAACATCAGACCGAAGGGCGCGTAGGTCGCCCCGTGCGGATCGCATTCGTGTTCGATCATCTCCAGTTTTTGCGCGTCCCAGGTGTCCGCCCTCATGCGGGCGGCATCGTTGATGGGCATCTCGGTGTAGTCCCCGATTTCCGGCCCGGGAAATAAGTCAGGCTCATCTTCCGTGAGCGTTTCCCCCCATTTCCCGGACAAATCCACCTGAGCGAGTGCAGGACGGCTTGTCAGCCCTGAAGAAAGCAGCAGCAGCGATGCCAGAATGGTGAACCGATAGGCATCCGACATGCAAAATCCTCCCCACGGGCGTTTGTCGCCCGGAACTCACGTGGGGCTATAGCTGACTCCGATCAGCCGTGTCAACAGCTATCGTATATGTACCGTTTGACGTCGATAGGAATTCGCTCAAAGGGACTTCCTGCGGCTGATAAGGGTTCTTTAGGGACCCGTTCAACGGAGGGGGCGAGAAGTAGTAATATAGGGTGGGGCAGGGGGCGGCAAACTACAGGGCAAGGCTTTGGGGGCGACTGCCTCCAGGAATCCGCGTTGCTCTCCCGCTAATCAGCTATGAATCTTTCCACGCCTTTTATCCATCGGCCGGTGGCCACCACGTTGTTGACGGTGGCGATCGCTCTCGCCGGGATTATCGCTTTCCTTCTGCTGCCGGTGGCAGCGCTGCCCCAGATCGATTATCCGACCATCGCCGTGCAGGCGAGCTTGCCGGGTGCGAGCCCGGAAATCATGGCTTCTTCGGTGGCCACGCCGCTCGAGCGTCAGTTCGGCCGGATTGCCGGCGTTTCGGAAATGACTTCGTCGAGTTATCTGGGCAGTACCGCCATAACTTTACAGTTCGATTTGAACCGCAACATCGATGGCGCCGCGCGGGACGTGCAGGCCGCCATCAACGCCGCGCGCAGCTACTTGCCGGCCACCCTGCCGAACAATCCCACGTACGAGAAAGTGAATCCGGCCGACCAGGCGATTTTTGTGATCGTTCTCACGTCCAAAATCTACGACCGCGGGCGCCTCTATGACGCTGGCTCGACGATCATGCAGCAAAAACTCTCTCAGATTCAGGGGGTGGGGCAGGTCTTCATCGGAGGGAGTTCGCTTCCAGCAGTGCGCGTGGATATCAATCCGACGCAATTGAACAGCTACGGGCTTGGCCTGCAGGACGTCAAGAACATGCTGAGCCAGCAGAATTCGAATGTGCCGAAAGGCCAGATCTGGGACGGAACAAGAACGGCGGACATTCTGGCCAACGATCAGCTCCTGAAGGCCGATTACTACAGGCCGCTGATTGTGGGTTATCACAACGGCGCCGCCATCAAACTCTCCGACATCGCCGACGTTCAGGACTCGGTCGAGAACATTCGAGCCGCCGGCTTTTTCAACGGCGAACCGTGCATCACGGTGCAGGTCTTCCGGCAGCCCAACGCCAACATCGTGGAAACCAACGAGCGGATCCGCCAGGCGCTTCCGTCGCTGATCGCATCGATTCCCGCTGGAATGGATGTCGCGGTCATGTTCGACCGGACGAGGATTATTCGGCCGGGGGTGCGGGAAGCCGAGCGGTCCCTGCTTATTTCCATAAGTCTCGTGATCCTGGTGGTGTTTGTGTTTTTGCGGAGCCCTCGCGCCACGCTGATCCCCAGCGTCGCCGTTCCCGTGTCTCTGCTCGGCACCTTCGGCGTGATGTATTTGTTCGGCTTCAGCATCGATAACATTTCGCTGATGGCGCTCACGATCTGCACGGGATTTGTGGTCGATGACGCGATTGTGGTGATCGAAAACATCAGCCGGCACTTCGAGCAGGGAATGAGTCCGTTGGAAGCCGCCTTGCATGGCGCGAAGGAAATCGGCTTCACCGTTCTTTCGATGACTCTGTCGCTGGTGGCCGTATTCATTCCGATTCTCATGATGGCGGGAATTGTCGGCCGGCTTTTCCGCGAGTTTGCCATCACGCTTTCGGTAGCCATTCTGGTGTCTCTGCTTATTTCGCTCACGATGACGCCGATGATGTGTTCGCGCATCCTGAAACGGGAACGCGCTGAGAGTCACGGCCGAATTTATCGCATCAACGAGAGGATCTTCAGCTCCCTCGTGCGCGTTTACGATCGCGGTCTGACATGGGTGCTGAGGCACGAAGCGTTCACGCTGGGAATTCTGCTGATAACCATCGCCGTGAACATCTATCTTTTTGTGATCGTGCCGAAAGGTTTTTTCCCGTTGGGCGACACCGGCAGTCTCCGGGGCGGCATTCGCGCTTCGCAGGACACTTCCTTTCAGGCCATGCAGCAGATTGCTTCCCGGTTCTCCAATATCCTCAAGTCCGATCCGGCAGTGCAAACCAATGTTGTCTTCACGGGCGGCAACACTCCGATCAACACCGGGCAGATTATCGTAACGTTGAAGCCTTACGAACAGCGCGGCTTGAGCGCCAGCGAAGTGATCGATCGGCTGCGCCCCAAGGTGAATAGCGTGCCGGGAGCGCGCGCGGTCATGTACGCCGTTCAGAATTTAAAAATCGGCGCGAGGACGTCGAGCGGGCAGTATCAATACACGCTCCGCTCCGATAGTGTGGACGACCTTGTTCAGTGGGGGCCGGTTCTCTTTGACCGAATGAAGAAACTGCCCGAGCTCACCGATGTGGATACGGACCAGCAGAATAGCGGTCTCGAAGCGCGGTTGGTCTACGATCGGCCCACGGCCGCCCGGCTGGGAATCACGACCCAATTGATGGACTCGACTCTCTACAGCGCGTTCGGGCAGTCCCAGGTTTCGACGATGTACACACCGCTGAACCAGTATCACGTGGTGATGGAAGTAGCGCCGCGGTTCTGGCAGGATCCGCATGGGCTGGACTACGTTTACATTCGCACCGCGTCCGGTAAGGTAGTTCCGCTCAGCGCGGTGGCGCATTTCGAAAAAAGAATTGCTCCGCTGGCTGTGAATCACGACGGACAGTTCCCGGCGGTGACCATTTCGTTCAATCTGGCCCCCGGAATACATCTGAGCGACGCCGACCGGGTGATCAGTCAAACGGAACAGGATATCGGCATGCCGTCCTCGATTCGGGGCATGTATTCGGGGCAGCTGCAGGCGTTCGAGGATTCGATTTCCACCCAGCCGCTCTTGATCGTTACGGCCCTGCTGACCGTCTATATCGTGCTGGGAATGCTCTATGAAAGCTACATTCATCCGATAACGATTCTTTCCACTTTACCGTCGGCGGGCGTGGGGGCGGTGCTGGCGCTGATGCTTTTCCACAGGGATCTCGACGTGATCGCGCTGGTGGGAATCATCCTGCTGATTGGACTGGTGAAGAAGAACGCAATTTTGATGATCGACTTCGCGTTAGCGACGCAGCGAAGCGGACACCGGGACGCCAAGAGCGCCATTCATGAGGCGTGTCTTCTGCGTTTTCGTCCTATATTAATGACGACGATGGCAGCCTTGCTGGGGGCGCTGCCCCTTGCCCTGGCCAAGGGAGTGGGTTCGGAATTGCGGGTTCCGCTGGGAATTACGATCATCGGCGGATTGCTCTTCAGCCAGATGCTGACCCTTTTTACGACTCCCGTCGTCTACCTTTATATGGACCGCTTCGGCGTTTGGTGGCAACAGCGGAAACGATCCGGCCATTTGCAAGTTACCCCGCAGAGTGCAGACTGAGGCTTCTACTTGTATGCCTCCCGGTAGAACAAGCGCAGAACGGATTCGCATCGGCGTCGATTTGGGCGGCACGAAGATCGAAGCGCTTGCGATCGATCAAGAAGGGATGGAACTCTGCCGCCATCGTGTTGCCACCCCTCGCTTCGATTACCAGGGGACCGTGCGAGCCGTCGCCGAGGAGGTGCGGCGGATCGACGATGAAACGCGCCGCACCGGCACGGTCGGAGTTGCCATACCGGGAACAATTTCTCTGCAAACCGGCTTGGTGAAAAATGCCAACTCAACCTGGATGAATGGAAAGCCCTTCCAACGAGACCTTGCAAAGGCGCTGGACCGCGAGGTGAGGATCGCGAACGACGCAAATTGCCTCGCGGTTTCAGAGGCAACGGACGGGGCCGCCGCAGGGAAGCACGTTGTATTCGCGGTGATACTTGGCACCGGCTGTGGCGGGGGCATTTCCTTCGACGGAGGCGTTCACAGCGGAACGAACGGCGTCGCCGGAGAATGGGGCCACAATCCGCTCCCTTGGCCTCGATCCGATGAGTATCCGGGCCCTCACTGTTACTGCGGGAGGAATGGCTGCATTGAAACCTGGATCTCCGGGCCTGCCCTCGAGGCTGACTACAAACGCGCGACCAATTCGGCTTTGAGCGGAACGGAGATCGTTACACGAAGCCTGGCAGGAGAAGAACCAGCTCTTGCTGCGCTGGACCGACATCAGGACCGCCTAGCTCGCTCGTTGGCGCACGTGATCAATCTTCTCGATCCAGACGTTATCGTGCTGGGTGGCGGGCTGTCGAAAATCGAAAGCCTCTATCGGAATCTTCGCTCGAGAACGCAAGACTACGTTTTCGGCAAGGAAGCAGGCGCCGACATTCTTCCGGCCAAACATGGAGATTCCAGCGGAGTCCGCGGCGCCGCGTGGCTGTGGCCTCTCGGCGAAGACGGTCAATAAGCCGCGCAAGGCTGCCTTTGTCTCAGTTTCCCTGAAATCCGACCGAACTTCCGGCGGCGTCTTGCGGTACATTCGATAGTTCATTCATTCCTGAGACCGAACGGAGATTTGCGATGAGCTTGATTTTTGCCGATGGCTGGCTGATTACCATGAACCCGCAGCGCGAGGTGCTCGAAAACGCCAGCGTGTGCGTCGAGAAAGACCGGATTGTGGCGGTAAGCACGCGCCAGGATTTACAGCGGCGCTTCCCGGGGGCGGAAATCGTGGATTGCACGGGCCGCATCGTGATGCCCGGAATGGTGAACACGCACACGCACCTTTTTCAAACGCTGATGAAGGGCCTTGGCGACGACAAAGTGCTGAAGCAGTGGTTCACCTGCATGACGGCACCGAGCGGCGTGCACCTGACGCCCGAGGACGCGCATGCCGCCGCGCTTCACGGCTGCGTGGAATCGATTCGCTCCGGCGTCACGACGCTGGTGGATTTCATGTACGTGCACACGCGCCCCGGCATGATCAAGTCGGTGGTGGATGCGTATGACCAAACCGGGATGCGCGGATTTGTCTGCCGCGGATTCGTATCGTTGGGCGAGGAGTATGGCATTCCGCGGGAGCTGATCGAGGATCCCGAGCACGCTATCGGCGACGCCCGCGAGCAGATGCAGCGCTACAACAAGCCCGGCGGCCGCGTGCAGGTGGGCGTGGCGCCCAACATGATCTGGGCAGTCGACGAGAAGGGCTATCGATTGACGCGGAAGCTCGCGGACGAGCAGCACGCCCTGATCACAACGCATATTGCGGAAACCACGTTCGAGCTGCAGACGGCCGCCACGCGCTACGGGCAAACCGACACAGAATTCCTGAGCGAGATCGGATTTCTCGGCCCGGACGTTCTCGCGGCGCACTGCGTTCACTGCAAACAGCACGACATCCGGATTCTGCTGCACCACAACACCAAGGTCGCGCACAATCCGTGCAGCAATATGTACCTAGCCTCGGGGAATCCGCCGATTCCGGAAATGCTGCTTGCGGGTGTCACAGTTGGCATTGCATCCGACGGACCCGCCAGCAGCAACAATCACAGCCTGTTTCAGGCGATGAAGTTCGCGGCTCTCATGCAAAAAGGATTTCATCAGGACGCGACGATCATCACCGCGGAAAAAGTGCTGGAAATGGCGACCATCGATGGCGCCCGCGCCGTCGGCCTGGAGGCGGAGATCGGCTCGATCGAGGCCGGGAAAAAAGCGGACATCATCGTGCTGGATTTCAATAATGCGTTCATGACGCCGATCCACCACCCCGTGTCCGCGATCGTCTACTCTGCGCTTGGGCATGAGGTGACGACGGTGATGATTGACGGCCGCTTCGTGATGCGTGACGGCGTAGTGACCGGGGTCAACGAAGCAGCTGTGAGGCGGCAGGCGCAGATCGCGGCCGACGATCTCGCGCGCCGGTCGGGTTCCGACAAGTTCAAAAAGCGGCCGTGGCGGTCGACGACTATTTAGCGGCCTGGCTTCCCCCCGACGCTCTAATCCTTCACGTACGGCGTCATCAACGCCGCGGGCTGGATCGCTTTACCGCCGAAGACGCCTGAGATGGCCAGAATCGTGACGATGTAGGGCAGCGCGAGCAGAAGTTGAGGCGGCACGCCCGTTCCGAGGATCTGGAGCGACAGTTGCAGCGCGTCGCAAGCGCCGAAAACCATGGCTGCGACAGCCGCTTTCAGCGGGTTCCAGCGGCCGAAGATCACGATCCCCAGCGCGATGAATCCCTGCCCGGAGACAATGTTCTCCCGGAAGAAACCCACCTGCGCGAGCACTAAATATCCGCCCGCCATGCCGGCTGCCGCTCCCGAGATCAGCGTTCCGGCGTACCGCATGCGATAAACGGAAACCCCGGCGGAATCAGCCGCCGCGGGGTTTTCTCCCGACGCCCGCAGCGCCAGCCCGAAGTTCGTCCGAAACAGCACGAAGTGCGCCACGAATGCCAGAAGGAGCGTGAGATAGAACAGAAACGTTTGCCCGAAGAGCACCGGCCCGAGCACCGGCAGGCTGCTGAGAAAAGGGATGTGAACCGACGGGAACATCGCCACGCTTTCCGGCACCGCGGAATTGCCGATCGCCCGCCGGTAGACAGTGCTGGCGACGCCGATTGCGAGAACGTTGAAGACCAGTCCAGCTACAACCTGGCTCGCTCGCACGCTCACGTACATCCACGCGAGAAAGAGATTGGCCGCGATCCCCACCAGCACTGCGGCGAGCACACCGATCCAGATCATCCCCGTGTAAGCCGCAGCAAGGAAACTCGCCAGGGCCCCCAACAGCATGGTTCCCTCGATCCCCACATTCAGCACGCCGCTTCGTTCGGCAAATGTCTCACCAAGAGCGGCTAACAGAACAGGGCCGGCGAGCCGCAAGCTGGCGGATAGCCAGGTGACGACGAAGGCGGACGCCAGGAACGAAGTGGCCTTCATTTAGACACCTGTTCGGCTGCGACTTCCGGCGCGCGGCGCCAGAAAACGGAAGGCGTTATTTTGTAGTAGCGCAGCGCGTCGAACGCGAGCACGAAAAGCACGGCGAGGCTTTGTAAGATAAATGTAATCGAGGAAGGAATGCTCACCCGGCGTTGCATTGCGTCGGCGCCCACCGACATGCCTCCATACAGAAGCGCGGTCGGAATTACGGCCAGCGGATTCAGCCGCGCGAGAAGAGCCACAATGATTCCTGCAAAACCCACGCCTCCGCTGATTCCATCCATCAGGCGGTGTTGCGAACCGAGCACCTCCACCAGGCCTGCCAACGCGCCCAATCCTCCCGCGAAAAAGGCGGCGATTGCGAGTCTGCGTCCCACATCGATACCCGCGTAGCGCGCGGCGGACGGGTTGAAGCCGGTCACGATCAGTTCGTATCCGAGGGGCATTTTTTGCAGCAGCATCCAGACAAGCCCCGCGGCCGCGATCGCGATCAGAATGCCCGCATGCGCTCGCGTTCCGCGCAGGATAAAAGGCAGCCACGTGGCGCGAGGAAGCAGGGGCGTTTCCGGAAGGCTCCCGGGAGCCCGCAATGGGCCCGAGACGAGGTATTGCAGAAAGAAAATCGCCACGTAATTCGACATCAGGGAGATCAGCACTTCATTGCCGCCGAATCGCGCGCGCAGCAGCGCCACCCACCCGGCCCAGGCGCCTCCGGCCGCAAAGCTGAGAAGGATTGCGAGCGCCAGGAAAAGAACGAAGGGGACCGGCTCGGTCAGTGATCCGATTCGTCCTCCCGGCGCCGTCAGCAAAGCCAGCCATGCCGCGGCCGTGGCGCCGATCACAAAGCAGCCTTCAAATCCGAGGTAGCTGAACCCGGAGCGCCAGCTCACGATCGTGCCGAGCGCGATCAGAGCCAGCGGCGATGCCCGCACAAGCGAATAGCCAAACCCGCGCAACGTGGCGAAAGGCTCGTGAAAGAGAGCGAAGTACGCCTGCAGCGGGCTTGCGCCGTAGGACCGAAAGAGAAACGCGGTAATGAGCATCGCCGCGAGAAAAGCCGCCGCTGTGCTGGCTATTATGGCGAGCGGCGAATCCGCGGGCTCCAGGCGGCGCTCAATGAATCTCGCCATGGCGGGCCTCCTTCGCTGGAGACGCCATGCCCGCCATTCCTCCGGGCGCGATTCCCGCCATCATCAGGCCAATCTGCTCGACCGAAGCTCCGGCCGCGTCGACGATCCCCATGATGCGGCCTTCGAACATCACGGCAATCCGGTCGGCCAGGTTCAGCAGCTCTTCCAGTTCCGCGGAGATCAATAAAATTGCTTTGCCTTCCTCCCGGGCAAGCAGCAGCTCTCGCCAGATCGATTCCACCGCGCCCACGTCGAGACCGCGCGTCGGCTGTTCCACAATCAAGGCGGCGGACCCGCGCGTGATTTCGCGGCCCAGTATCAGCTTTTGAAGATTGCCACCGGAAAGCTTTCCCGCCGCGCCGTCGATACCGGAACCGCGAATTCCAAAGCGGCTCACGAGCGCTTGTGCGGATTCCCGGGCGTCGCGAACGCTGCGAAAGAAGCGGCCCGCGTGCTTCCGCTGCAAGCCCAGGATGGCATTGTCCGCAACGGTCATTGCCGTAACCGATCCAACATGGCGGCGGTCGGCCGGCACGTATGAAATGCCCAATGCTCGATGTCGGGCGACACTGAGCGTCGTGACGTCGGCTCCCCTGAGAAGCACGCGGCCGGATTTGATTTCGCGCAGGTGCATGATCCCTTCGGCCAGCTCCGACTGACCGTTGCCGTCGACGCCCGCGATGCCGAGGATTTCGCCGGCATGCACGTCGAGACTCAACCCGCGCACCTTCTCCAACCCGGATTCATCTTCCACGCGCAAATCTTTAATTTGCAGAACCGGCTCGCCACGAACGCGGCCGGATTTTTCCGCGCGCAGGTTCACCTCGCGCCCTACCATCAGCCGCGTCAGCTCGCGCTCCGACGTCGATCCAATGGCGCGCGTCGCCACCACCAGCCCGTCGCGCATCACCGTCGCGCGGTCGGCAAGTTCCATAATCTCGCTGAGCTTGTGGGTGACGATCACCACCGAGCAGCCATCCTCGCGGAGTCTCCGCAGGATCGCGAAGAGCCGGTCTTTCTCCTGCGGAGTGAGCACGGCGGTGGGTTCATCGAGGATCAACAAGCGCGCGTCACGATACAAAAGCTTGAGAATCTCCACCCGCTGCTGCACGCCGATCGGCAGCGATCCGACCCTGGCCTGCGGATCGAGCGCCAGCCCGTGCCGATTGCTCAAATCGCGCAGCCTGGCCGAAGCTTTCTGCAAATCGAGGAGCGGCCCGCCGCCATCCCGCAAACCGAGCACGGTGTTTTCGGCCACCGAAAATGGCCGCACCAGCATGAATTCCTGATGCACCATGCCGATGCCGCGCGCGATGGCATCTTTCGGGCTCGCCAGATGCACGCGTTCGGCGTCGATGAATATTTCGCCGGAATCCATCGCGTGGAATCCGTAGAGGATCTGCATCAGCGTACTCTTGCCCGCGCCGTTCTCGCCCACCAGCGCGTGGATCTCGCCCGACTGAATGGTGAGATTGACGCGGTTGTTCGCCAGCACACCGGGAAAGCGCTTTACGATGTTCCTCATTTCCAGCGTGTGCTTCACCAGGGCTCCCAACGAAGAAGAAGTTGTTGCCTCAAGTCAGGGCATCTAAACGTCGACGGCGATTTTGTGCGACGCAATGTCGCTCCAGACTTTCTGAAAAGTGTTCCACTGATCCGCGGTTATCAGGAGCGGGTTGTAATCCCCATTCGCGCCGCACTTGAGCAGCCACATTTGGTTCACGGGAGGCTGCCACTCGGAGCCGCCAGAGAACGTGTGCGACGCCACCTTCTGCGCCACCGTCTCGACCATTCCTCCCAGGTTCAACTCGAAACTCGTTGCCATGTTGTTCGGAGCGAGGGCCGTCTGATCGGAATAGCAGCCCATGATCTTTATATTCGCCGCCACGGCGCCCTGGATCGCTCCAAGACCGGTGACATCGGCCGCATGCCAGATCACGTCCACGCCGTTCCCGATCAGGATCGACGCCGCCTCCCGGCCTTTGGAAGCGTTATCGTAATCTCCCGTGACGATCCCGAGGCCGCGGATTCCCGGCACGGTGCGCTGCGCCGCCGCGATAAAAATCTTTTTAATCCGCTGCTGGATCGGATCGTCACCGCCGCCGATGAAGCCGACCGCTTGCTTCTTTTCCGAAATCAGGGCCGCCAGCGCTCCAGCCCCGTACGCCGCCCCGAAATATCCCATGTTGACGTACATGAGGTTGGACGGCACGGCGGACTGCGGGAGAAACGTGGTCACGAAATAGCGCTGGCCGGGATAATCGGGCGCCACTTCGAGCAACGTGCTGCTGAATTCAACGCCGTGCCCGATGATGAGATCGAACCCGTCGTCGGAGTAGCCGCGCGCCACCTGGTCCATCTGCGCGAGGCTGATGTTCTCGGCGTAGGCTGTTTTGAAACCGAGGCTCTCTTTGAGTTCCTTCAGCCCGGTATAAGCCAGCTGGCCCCACCCGCCATCCGTGATGACTCCCGAGAGCAGCAGGGCGACGCTGGTCCGCCGCTTCGAGTCCACCTTGGCCCCTACGGCCCACGAGGCGAGTCCGGAAGCAAGCATCGCGTGGAAGGCACGCCTGGATATCGGGCCCATCCCGTGCTCCTGAGAAAGCGCAAAGACGCAGGCGAGGGAGACAGTCAGCAGTGCCCGCGCCTCACCTGCATACTTGCGGAGAGCCACAATGATATCACCCGAAGGGAGCGGGGTTCGTTCGGGCCGGCGGACGAATTTCTTTAAGCGGCATTTGAAAACATATACTGATAAAAGAAAAGGCGGGCCGAAGCCCGCCCTTTCTTCTCTCTTGTTACAGCCGCAAACTATTAATTGATTTCAATCGCTTCGGTGCGGCCGCCAAACTCTACTTCGGTGACCTTGGTTCCATCGGTAAGGATCTCCGAACTCTGGGGCTTGGACTTAAGAGTCGTCCAGTGCCCCGGAACCGTTGCGATCACCTTGTTCTTGTGCAACACCTGCAACTCCGACTTTCCTTCTTCTGCTTTCAATTCGTACTGGCCGGGTTGAATCTGCGTGGTTCCGATCATGACTGGCTGCGTGGGGCTCCAATCCGTCGAATAATTGTGGGCCGCCCAGAGCGGAAAAGCGGCGACCGAAAGTGCCAAAGCAATGAGAGATTTCTTCGAGTGAAAGCGCAAGGGCCGATGTCTCCTGTGGTTGGATTCAGGTGAATTCCCGGAAAGATTGAGCCGAGTTCCCTGTGTTGAATAGCGCGCCTTTCGTGAGGCAGCGCGTTACTCATTATTTGGACCGTGCGACCCCCTTTGCAGGTTTCAGGAATCTGCGTCTGTTTTTCTTACTTGTGAATATGACCAGTCATGAATAGCGCGTTACTTCAGGTGTGCGATAAGCCACAATCTGTCGTGGCCATTGCCCCATCGTGGAAGGCCGGTTCATCATTTTGTAACATTCGGTGCGTAGATTGCGCTCCATGAAGATATCGGTCCATTCTTTCATCGCATCGGTCCTTTTAGCTTGCGTGGCAGCCGCGGGTCTCGCATGGCCCTCCGCTGCTGGGGACGCACGCAAATTGCCGGATGCAAGCGTACTTAGCCAGTCCGGCCCCACCTTCACCGTTGCCGATTCGCAGCTTCCCCAAAAGCTCTCGATCATCGTCTACGGCGACATGCGCTTCACCGATCCTTCGAACACCAAAGTAGCGAATCCGCGCGCGCGCCAGCTCCTGGTGGACAAAGTCGCGTCCGAGCATCCCGACGCTCTGGAATTGACGGGCGACATTGCCTATGCCGGAAAGAATCCGGCGGATTACGAGGAATTCAAGACGGAAACAGCCTCGTGGAGGGCGGCGAACCTGCGAGTCTATCCGGCGCTGGGGAATCACGAACTCGTCGGTGGCCCCGACTCGCTGAAAAACTGGTGGGCCGCATTTCCCGAGCTGAACAACCGGCGCTGGTATTCGGTTGAACTGGGAAAGCGCGTTTATCTAATAAATCTCGACAGCAATTCCGACTTGATGGAAGACAGCCCGCAGATGCTCTGGCTCCAGGATCAAATTACTCATCTGCCCAAGCCGGTTGAATTCGTCTTCATCCTGCTGCATCACCCGCCCGTTGCCGACAAGCAGACGCTCAGCGAGGTGGATCACAATCCCCGGCCCAACGAAATTGCCGTGCGCGATTACCTGTCCAAGACTGCGCCGCAGTCGCGCGCGCAATTCATTGTTGCGTCGGGCCACATCCATAACTACGAGCGCCTGAGCCTGGACGGAGTCACCTATCTGGTTTCCGGTGGAGGGGGCGCGCATCCCTACCAAGTGGAGAGGGGGCCCGCGGACGAATACCAGACAACCGATGCCATCAATTTCCATTACATTCTATTCCATCTCGACAACAAACAGCTCGAGGGCACCATGTACCGGCTCGCCGATCCGGCCGCGCAAACGCCGGAATGGCGGGAGAGAGACCGCTTTGTCATCGCGGCGCGCCGTTAAAAATAGGATTCCCAAAACCCGTGTGAATAATCGTGAGATAAGATGGTTGGCATTCGCGGACGTTTTGGATGGTTGGAATGACCGCGGGAAAAAGGAGAAGCGAAATGATCCCGATGTCTCAGGCAATGCTGGTGGAGATTCAGCAGGAAGCCGCGACCACCAGGCGCGTACTCGAACGAGTCCCCGAAAATAAGCTGGCGTGGAGACCTCACAAGAAGTCGATGACGCTCGGGCAGCTTGCGCTGCACACGGCAGAGGTGCCCGGCGCCATCGCTAAGATCTCGGAGCCCGACGAGTTTGACGCTTCGCAGGCGAACTTCGGCCCCAAGCAGCCGGAAAGCCTGGGAGAAATCTTCGCCGCGCACGATGAAAGCGTTCGTGGCGCCGAAGATTGCCTGAAGGCGCTTACACAGGAGAAGGCGAACGCGACGTGGCGGCTGAAAATGGGGACAAAGGAAGTTCTCACCATCCCGCGCGCGGGGCTGCTTCGCGCGATCATGCTGAATCACTGGTACCACCATCGGGGCCAGCTGTCGGTGTATCTGCGGTTGCTGGATGTTCCTCTGCCGTCGATTTACGGCCCGAGCGCGGACGAGAATCCGTTCGCCTGATTTCGCAGGGGGACGGGATCGGACGGGGCATCTGCTCGAGTTGCGCGGCCGATCAGCTACGATCGCCTGACTGCTTCGCCAGGCGGCCCAGGAACTCCTGTACTTCCGCGCGAAGGGCGAAACTGCGAGGGGCGATCGCCAGCACCAGGGCGTCTGCCCATTCAAGGTCCCGCGCGCGCGGCGCGACGTACCCCTTGTGTATTCCGTCCTGGGGCTCCGCGCTTCCGAGAAAGCGCAGCCGGATATCGCATTTCGCCTGGACCGCTCCCAGAGCGAGATCCAGAGCGAGTTTCTCCCCGTCGGCGTCTTCTGAGTGGAAGATTACGAGAACGTTCATCGGCGGCGGCGATCCCGTGGCATGAATCTCACTTTCATAAGTCGTGCTCGATATCGACAATATATGATAGGAGGGCTTCGATGGGATCGATTTTAACAGTGTGCGGGAGGGCGGCGTGATTACAATTCGCAGAAGCGAGGAGAGGGGCCACGCGAAGCATGGGTGGCTCGATTCGCGTCATACGTTTTCGTTTGCCGATTATCATGATCCGGAGCACATGGGATTTCGCAGCCTGCGCGTCATCAACGAAGATCGCGTCGCTCCGGGCAGGGGCTTTGGCGCGCACGCCCATCGCGATATGGAAATCCTCAGTTATGTGCTGGAAGGAACGCTTTCGCACAAAGACAGCATGGGGCATGAGGAACGGCTGAATCCGGATGAGATTCAAAAGATGTCCGCGGGCAGCGGCATCGTTCACAGTGAGTTCAATGGATCGGCTACAGAACCCGTTCATTTTCTCCAGATATGGATTGAGCCCAAATCGGACGGAGGCGCGCCCGCATACGAGCAGCTGCGATTGGATACCGCGGCAAAACGCGACAAGCTCCTGCTCTTAGCGGGACCCGACCGTGTCGCCGGAGCCGCCCAGATTAATCAGGACGCGCGGGTCTTTGTCACGGAGGTTTCGCCCGGCCACACGGTTGCACACGATTTGCAGAAGAACAGACATGCATGGGTTCAGGTTGTGCGAGGAGCAGTCAACGTAAACGGCGCCAGCCTGGCGACTGGCGATGCAGCAGCTCTCAGCAAGGAAGAGAAACTGACCATCACGGGCGAAGGCTCGCAGCCAAGCGAACTCTTGATCTTTGACCTGAACTAGGCGAAGCACCCGGCCCTGAATTCTACACCCCGGTTCGGCGCAGCCAACGCGCGGGCAAAGGGACACGCCGGAATGATCTGGTCGCAATCCGGCGATCTTATGTATTAAAATACCCGCCAATTAGCCGCTCGTTGTCTGAAGGAGTTCCTATGGTGACCATCACCGTCAACGGTGTCCGGCGCGAGATTCAGGCGCCCGGCGACACCCCGCTGCTCTATGTTCTAAGAAACGATCTTGAGCTCACCGGGCCGCAGTTCGGCTGTGGGCTGTCCCAGTGCGGGGCTTGTTCGGTTCTGCTCGACGGCAAGGAAATCCGCTCGTGCTCGACGCCTGTCTCGGAAGTGGCGGGCAAGGAAGTCACCACGCTGGAGGGACTCCCCGCGAGATGGGCTAAGCAAAAGGGCCTGTCGCAGGCGGAAACCGAAAAGACTCTCCACCCCATTCAACAAGCCTGGATCGAGGAACAGACGCCTTTGTGCGGCTTCTGCCAAAGCGGCATGATGATCAAGGCGACCGAGCTTCTCGAAAGCAACGCAACGCCCACCGTCGAGGAGATCAAGCAGGCTTTTACGACGTCGGGGCCGTCAGCCCATCTTTGCCGCTGTGGAAGTTACACCGCCGTCATCGAAGCCGTGCAGCGCGCTTCGACGATGATGGCGAAAGCGAGGTAAGCGATGGCTATCTCCAACGAAAAACCGGTCGACGTTTTTGGGGCCACGCTGACGCGCCGCGCTTTCGTCAAAGCGGGCGGCGCTCTGTTTGTCGGCATCAGCGTAGCTGGGGCAGGCATCTTGACGAATGGGGCCAAAGCTGCCACCGGCAACACGAACTCGCTTGACCCGGCGCTCCCTTCTTCCTGGATCGAGATTCATCCCGACAACACGATCCTGATTCGCACGGGCAAGAGCGATTTCGGCCAGAGCACGACGTTCACCGCGTACCGCCAGATTGTGGCCGAAGAACTGAATGCGCCGTTCGAGGCCATTACCACGGTCGTGACGGGCGACACCAACAGCACGCCCGACGGCAGCGGCGCCTTCGACTTTCTCGGCAGAGGAATGCCGAACATCCGCAAAGCGGCGGCCTACACGCATCAGGCCCTGCTCGATTT
>JBEKTG010000020.1:0-16370 GCA_049516275.1 Candidatus Acidiferrales bacterium | reverse complement strand
CAGGTGAACAACCTCGAGACCGGCGCCATTTTTGTGGGCGAGGGACACTTCACGCTGAAGCCCCTTGGAGGCCTTGACACGAAGGAAATGACTCGCCGCGCGGGCGGGCCAGCCGCCGAGGAGGATTTCACGCAGGCTGTATTTCGCTTCACGCCCGGCGAGTATGCGAATTTCGCCGCCGTGCTGGGCGACAAGACGGATGCGCCGTCCGAAGCGGCGGGCGTCTTTCAGGATTGGAAAAATAAAGTTCGCCGGCGCGATGAAAATCCCCAGGGATTTACGCAGGCGCTGCTCGAAGGCGAAGCGATCGATAACGTGGACGCCGAAGTGCTTGCGGCGCTCTACAATCCGAAGCATCCGCCGTTCTTCAACGCCTATCTGCGCGGCACGCACCACAAGGATTTGCGCTTTCTGATGCGCGAGCGCGTGGGCGCCCTGCCGCAGATCGATTCGCCGGAGGAAGTGGCGCTCATCAATAGCAGCGGGGCGGACGCGGACGACGGAATCTGGTACTCCGAGCACCTGAAATCCGAAGTGTTGGCCAACACCGCGAATTCCCGGGAAGACCGGCGGCTCTTTGCGACGCACCGCTACAACATCGAGACGGTGATCGCCAAGAACGACCACCTCTACAGCCGCGCCAGCCTTACGTTCGAGCCGCTGGTGGAGGGCGAACGAGTGATGCGCTTCAACCTGCTGCCGAACCTGCGCGTCGCGCGGGTGACCGACGCGGGCGGCCACGACCTGCATTTCATCCAGGAAAACCGGAAGAACGACGGATCGTTCTACGCGGTGCTCGACCAGGCCCCGGCGATGGGACAGGAAAGCTCGATCACCGTGGAGTATGTGGGCGACAAAGTCCTCGTGAACGCGGGAAGCGGAAGCTACTACGTGCGCGCGCGGGAATCCTGGTATCCGAACCTCAACGGCTTTGGCGAAAAGACGCTCTACGATCTCACGTTCAAAGTGCCGCCTTCGAACGTGGTGATCAGCGTCGGCAAGCTCGAAGGGCAATCGACCGAGGCCGGATTTGCCGTGTCTCACTGGGTGACGCCGGTGCCGGTGGCGGTGGCCGGATTCAACTACGGGCAGTACAAGAAGGTGAATCTCGCGGACACGATCACCCACTACGACATCTCCGGATATTATCTGCCGGAACTGCCGGATGTTCTGAAGGCCCACCAAGTTCTCGGCGCGATGGCGCCCGACGGAATGACCAAGTACGCGCTCGACCAGACGCGGGCGCAGATGCAGGTATGCACGCTTTATTTCGGGAAGGCACCTTACGACAACGTGTACATCACGGAGCAGCCCGATTTCAACTTCGGGCAGTCGTGGCCGAACCTCGTTTACCTGCCGATTTCGGCTTACATCGACTCCACGCAGCGCTGGATGATGTTCGGGCAGATCGACACCAAGTTCACCGGCTTCGTCCGCGAAGTGACGCCGCACGAGGTGGCGCATCAGTGGTTTGGGCACGGAGTGGGCTGGGCCTCCTATCACGACCAGTGGCTATCGGAGGGCTTTGCGGAATTTGCCGCGGGATTATTTCTGCAACAGGCCATGGGCGCGAAGTGGCAGAAGGATTACATCGACTTCTGGGAGCGCCAGCGGGTGCGCATCCTCGACAAAAATAATTTCGGCGTTTCACCGAATGACGCCGGGCCGTTGTGGCTGGGAATGCGTCTGGATACGCCACACTCGGAGGACGCTTACCAGGGCGTGACGTATTCCAAGGGCGCTTACGTGCTGCTGATGCTGCGGTCGCTGCTGTACGACGACGCGGCAGCCCCCGGCAAGAACGATCAGGCGTTCATCGACATGATGCATGATTTTATGCAGAGCCACCGCGATGTGGCGGCCTCCACCGAATCGTTCAAGGCCGTGGCCGAAAAGCATATGACCAAACAGATGGACCTGCAGCGGAACGGGCGGCTGGACTGGTTCTTCAACGAGTGGGTGTACGGGACACTTGTGCCGAAGTATGCCTTCAAGTACGAACTGCAGCCCGCGGAGGGTGGCAAGACCAAAGTCCACGCGGAAATTACGCAGAGCGAGGTGGACAACACCTTCGCGATGTTCGTTCCGATCTTTGCCGATTACGGAAACGGTATGGTGCGGCTGGGACAGATTGGGGTCGCCGGAAACTCGACGCGGTCGGTGGACTTCGTGCTCGATCGCCCGCCTAAGAAAATGGCGCTGAACGCCTACAAGGACGTTCTCGAACGCTGAGAAGTGGGCTGAGATATCTGGTGGCGCCCCCTGGGCGCATCGAAACCTCCGGCAAAGCCCCCGCGGTTCTCTAGCAGGATCACTATATCAACCGCCGATCCTGTGGCTCGCTCCTGGGTCCCGCTCTTTGGGAAATCCCGCGTTCTTGCTGCTATCCTGCGGGACATGGCGCAGGACAGCAGAGGCTTACCGGCCGAGGCTCGCTGGAAGACGCTGCTCGCTTTCGGCGTGATCTATTTTGTGTGGGGCTCCACATATCTCTCCATCCGCGTGGGAGTGCGCGAGGTTCCTCCGTTTCTTCTGGCAGCGATGCGCTTCGCCATTGCGGGACTCATTCTCTACTGCTGGATGATCGCGCGAAGGGAAAGCTCGCCGAGCCGGCGCGAATGGGCGTCTATATGCGTCCTCGCGACACTGTTCTTCGTGCTCGATTACGGGCTGCTGTTCTGGGCCGAGCAGCGCGTGCCTTCCGGAATCGCGGCGGTGATGATGGCGACCATCCCGGTATTCATGGCGCTGCTGGACATTGTCTTTCTGCGGACTCAGCAGCTCACATGGCGGCTGGCATTGGCGCTTTTGATCGGGATCGGGGGAGTGGCCACGCTGATGGGCGCTTCGCTGAAAACCGGCGCAGAGTCACTTGGTTGGGCGGGGCCGGCTGCGCTGCTGGTTGCGTCGATGAGCTGGGCGGTGTCGTCGGTGTTGGCGCGCAAGCTGCCGCTGCCCTCTTCCAAGGTGATGAGCTCGGGAGCACAGATGCTGGCCGGGGGAGTGTTTCTGGCTGTTACGTCGGCGGGGCTGGGGGAATTTCGCGATTTTCATCCTGGCGCAGTCTCGCGGGAGGCGTGGCTTGCGCTGGCCTACCTGATTGTGGCCGGTTCGATTGTGGCTTTCACGGCTTACCTGTGGCTGATCGACCATGAGTCGCCGACACGAGTGGGGACTTACGCTTATGTGAATCCGGTGGTGGCTGTGCTGGTGGGATATTTCCTGGGAGGCGAAAGGCTTGGCGAACGAACCATCCTGGGAACGCTGCTCATTCTCGTGAGCGTGGTCGTGATCACGACCACGCGGCGCCCGGCGGCGGTGACTGCGCAGAAAAAAGAAGGAAGCTGACTCGGGCGAGTTCAGCTTCCCTTTGAAACGGAACTGCGAGAACAAAACTAGCTGGCGAAGGTGCCGGCAACTTCGCGGCGGCCGATCAGGAACAGGCCAACCAGTCCGATGCCGAGCATCGCAAGCGTTCCAGGCTCAGGCGTGTTGATGTCTCCGTAGTAATCCAAGCCGTAGGAGACGTTGTTTTCCTGATACACCTGGAAAGACAGCGTGTTGACCCCAGTGGTGAAGAGGCCAATGTAAGGGGTGAGGTTGATGGACGCTTCCGTGCTGGTCAAGCAGCCGATGGGGATGTTTGAGCAGGTCGGATAGGAGCCACCGAGGTTCGCAGCGTAAATCGTGGTGCCGTTCAAAATGACGGACGTGGTGTCATCGGCGAGCACGTTCAAAAAGCCGTTTTCCACGGGTGCGCCAAGCGTGAACGTCTGCGTGAAAATCGTCGCGGTGCCGTTCGGAAGAACGGTGTAGCCCGGCGCCGAAGGATCTCCGGTGACAGCATACGACACCCAGTTCGAACCGGGCAGGGCGGGGGCCCATTGCGGATTCGGAGCAATATTCTGAGTGGCGAAACCGGAATTGTTCGTCGTGTTGGTCGCCGAACTTGAGACGATGGTGTCGGCCTTCGCCGTCAGCATGAAGCTGCTCGCGAGTGCCAGTAGTGCTAATTTCTTAAACATTTTTCCTCCCAGAGATTCGCAGTTGCAGCAACACTGCTACCTGACTAGTAGCAGCTTTAGTTCCAATGTGGCTCGCTGAATCCTAAGGACTTAGGACTTCTTTTCTTTTGGCCAACGTGAAATTCACTGGACCGAAGGGAAGTTCAGAGGACTGTCGCGACGGGACCTACACAGAGTGTTCACGAAAAGAGACAAGGCGGGGCGTTGAAGAGCCGTTTCCTATAGCTGACGAAATGATCTCGATGGTTACTTTCTAACAACCGGCAATCGTTTCAGGTTCCGTTTTCGCGCGGGACGACGACGCTATCAGCGGCCGACGGCAGCGAAGGAACAAGCCAGCGAAAGAGAAACGTCGCCGCGACTCCGCCCGCGAACTGCGCGACGACGAACAGCGGCACGTCGCGCAGTTGAATGCCGGCGAAGGTGTCGCTCAGGGAACGCGCGATAGTGACCGCCGGATTGGCAAACGAGGTGGACGCCGTGAACCAGTACGCGGCGGTGATGTAGGCCCCCACCGCGAACGGGACGACTCTGGAGCGGGAACGCGAACAGCCCCAGATTACGCAGAGCAGTCCAAACGTCGCGACGAATTCGCTTAATAGCTGAGCCGGCCCGCTACGGACGCGGTGCGATGCAGAGACAAGCGGTAGCGCGAACATCGCGTTGGCCAGAATCGCGCCGCCGATACCGCCTGAGATTTGAGCCAGCACGTAGGCGGGCGTTTCCGGCCACGGCAGGCCGCCTTCGATGGCATCAGCGATGGATACGACAGGGTTGAAGTGGGCGCCTGAGACCGGCCCGAACGTGAGGATGAGAGCAACCAGCGCTGCGCCGGTGGCAATCGTGTTGGCGAGAAGAGCCAGAGCCGTGTTCCCGCCCGAAAGACGCTCCGCCATGATTCCCGAACCAACTACGGCTGACACCAGAAAAGCCGTTCCGACGAATTCCGCGACGACGCAAGCACGGAGGTTGGATTTCATTGACGGCCGATGCCGTCGATGGCCCGCTGAATGGCGAGCCGGTCGAGAGTCGAAAGCGGCAGGCTGAGAAACAGGCTGATCCGGCGGTCGAGCAACATAAAAGCGTCGCGAAAGGCGCGCTCGATTTGTTCGGGGCTCCCAGCGACGCAAGCCGGGTCGGGAATGCCCCAATGCGCCGTCATCGGCTGGCCAGGCCACAAGGGGCACGCTTCCCTGGCGGCGTTGTCGCAGACGGTGAAGACGAAATCCATCTTCGGAGCGCCCGGCTTTGCGAATTCGTCCCAGCTCTTGCTCCGAAGGCCTTCGATGGGTATTTCGGCGCGTTCGACCTGCGCCAGAGCTTCGCGCCGCACTGCGCCCGAAGGATGGCTCCCAGCACTGTAAGCGGCGAAGTGAGGCTTGCCTTTGTGGTTGAGAACAGCCTCGGCCATGATGGAACGGGCGGAATTGCCCGTGCAGAGAAAGAGCACATTGTATGTTCCGGGCATTCAGTGGCCTTTCCCGGCAAGTTCAGCTGCAGCACTCCGGGCCGCAGCAGGTTTTCTTCGCTTGAGTGAGTTGGGCGGCGGGTTTCACGGCTCGAATGAAAGCGCCCATGAATTTACCGTCTACTTCAGGGGCGATGGCGTCGGCGTCGATCCCCGCGGCGGCGAGGAATTCACGCGCGTCGGCCGCCTGGTAAATTCGCGTAGGCTCCACGTTCACCTGTTCGAAGCCGCTTGCAGCCAGCTTACTTTTGTAGGCTTCTTCGTCGAGCGCACCGGCCACGCATCCGACCCACAGCAGCACGCTCTTGCGAATCTCGGGAAGGATTTCGCCTCGGGTCACGACGTCGGACACGGCAAAGCGGCCTCCGGGTCTGAGGACGCGGAAGGCTTCTCGGAGCACCTCGTCTTTATCGCCTGAGAGATTGATCACGCAATTGGAGATGATCACGTCGACCGAGTTATCGGGAAGCGGGATATGTTCGATCTCGCCCTTGAGGAACTCTACGTTTTCGGCTGCGGCTTTGCGCTTGTTTTCGTTGGCCAGGGCGAGCATTTCATCGGTCATGTCGAGGCCGTAGGCTTTGCCCGTGGGGCCCACACGCCTGGCGGACAGCAGCACGTCGATGCCTCCGCCGGAGCCAAGGTCGAGCACCGTTTCGCCCGGATTGAGCTTCGCCAGGGCAGTCGGATTGCCGCAGCCGAGCGAGGCGAGCAGCGCCTCTTCGGGGATCTGGCCGGCCTGTTGCGCGTCGTACAGGTTGGAGGTAATCGGATCGCCACACCCCGACGCCGAAGCGGGCGCAGCACCGCAGCAGGAGCTTCCGCCCGACTGGACGCGGAGTGCGGCCTGGCCGTATTTCTCTTTCACCACTTCCTTGATAGTCGCGTCACTCATGGATTCCGTCTCCTATCTGCAGATTCGGACGATTTCCGCGGGTTTCAGGGCCTTATTCCGCGTGCAACACTCGGCGTAGAGGAAGCGCAGGATTTCCTGGAGCGCTTCCGTGTTCGCCGTGTAACGAAGAAAGGTGCTCTCCCGCTGGACGTTCACCAAGCCTTCATTTTTCAGTTTGTCGAGATGGTGCGAGAGCGTGGAGTTGGGAACCTCGAGTTCTTGCTGAATATCGCCGACGACGAGGCCTTCGGGATGCGCGGACAGCAACAGCTGCATGATGCGCAGGCGCGGTTCGGTTCCCATGGCCGAGAACATGTCGGCGTATCGGGCGACCTGGTCTGCACTGGCACTTTCGGGGGCGCGGCTCATATTTCGATAATACTGGAAATATGGACAGCGTGTCAATCTCCACGGGGGTAGCCCCGCCCGCACGAATATGCTCGCGGTGGGCATCCTTGTGCCGGGAAGACGGGGAGCGTACGATGCGGGATCAAGCTCAGCTTCAAGATGAACTGCCGGAGGTGGCTATGAAGTGGACATTCGCTATCGCTGCGATCCTGCTGCTTGCGCAATCCGCTGCTTATGGCGCGCCCAGTTCCAAGGACGAGCAGGAGATCCGCAAACTCGATGCGCAGCGCAGCGGGGCGATTCTGAAGGAAGACATTCCCATGCTCGAGCAGCTCATGACTGACGATTTTACCTATACACATTCGTCGGGAAACGTCCAGACTAAGGCGGAGTTTCTGGGGGACATGAAGAACGGTACATGGGCTTACAAGTCGCTGGATCTGTCCGGCGTAAGCTTGCGCATTTTCGGGGACACAGCTGTGCTCACCGGGCGCTGCGACATGACGGGCGTAATGAAGGGCAAGAACATCAAGCTCTGGATGCATTTCACCGAAGTTTACACGCGCAGCAACGGGCGCTGGCACTGGCTGCTGTGGCAGTCCACGCGCCTGCCGGAGCAGCCTCCGGCGTAAACCAATCTGGCGGGGATTTCAGTCCGGGGAAACTCGCAAGGATCAGCCAACGTGGCTGCAATGAATCTGAATGCGATAATATTGAACGGCCTTCACGGCCGGGTGGGGAGGGGCAATCGATGGGTGACGCGGCGCCGGAGAGCCTGATTCTCGATCTGCTGGAGTGGGTGGCGAGCGGCGAGCGGAGCTACGAAGAGGTGATGGATGCGTGGCGCACGTCGTGCCCGCGGCTGCCTGTTTGGGAGGATGTCAACGACCGCGGCCTGGTTACCCAGGAACGCGTGGATGGCCGCAGCAGGATCAGGATTACAACCGCGGGCCTGGACCTTCTCGATCAGCGCCGGCCTGGCACAAAATCTTCGACACGATCATCGACAAATACTGGATTGTCTCGGCAGTCCCACAATGCACCCGCATAGCGGCCTGGGCGGAGCGCTTCACGAACCTACAAGGAGAGCGAGTCTATGAATCGGCGCGAATTTCTTCGATCGGCTGGGATCGTATCGGCGGGCATGGCGCTTCCGGGGGCGGCGGGGCTGTTCGCGAGTACCGAAGCGCCGGCGGTCTGGCGGACGTTTCAGGTAACCACACGGGTGCAGGTGCTGAATGCGTCCGGCGCGACGCGCATCTGGCTGCCCGCGGCGTTGACCCGCCCCGCTCCCTTTCAGCGGACGCTTTCGAATTCGTTCAACGCCGCGGGCGGCACGGCGAAGATCATCGGAAGCAAGCAGGACTCGCTGGGAATCCTCGTGGCTGAGTTCCCTTCCGGCGCGAAGCCGGAGATCACGCTGGTAAGCAGAATTGCCACGAAGGATTGCGCGGTGGATTTTTCTTCCGCCGCGCGCGGCAACACGCACAGGGCTAGCCGCGCGGAGCTCGAACATTTTCTGCGCCCCACGAAGTTGCTGCCGACCGACGGCATCGTGAAGGAAACCGCCGTGGAGATCACGAGCGGCGCGCATTCCGATGTAGAGAAGGCGCGCGCGATTTACGAGTGGATCGTCGACAACACGTTTCGCGATCCCAAGACGCGGGGCTGCGGCACCGGCGACATCCGCTTCATGCTCGAATCGCGGGACCTCGGCGGCAAGTGCGCCGACCTCAACTCGCTCTACGTGGGGCTCGCGCGCGCCGCAGGACTCCCGGCCCGCGACGTGTTCGGCATCCGCGTCGCCAAGTCGCAGCTGGGATACAAGAGCCTCGGCGCGTCTTCGGAGAACATTACGAAATCGCAGCACTGCCGCGCAGAGGTTTACCTCACCGATTACGGCTGGGTTCCCGTGGATCCCGCCGATGTGCGCAAGGTCGTGTTGGAAGAGCCGCCCGGCAATCGTTCGCTTGACGATGACATGGTGAAGAAGGCGCGGGCGCGGCTATTCGGCTCTTGGGAAATGAACTGGATGGCGTACAACTTCGCGCACGACGTGTCGCTGCCGGGATCGAGCGGCGCGCCGGCAGGATTCCTGATGTATCCGCAGGGGGAAACTGCTGACCGGCGCCTGGACAGCCTCGATCCCGATGCTTTCCGCTACGAGATCACCGCGCAGGAAGTCTAGACCCGGAGCACACGGCTGCGCCCACTGCACAGCTACAGGACCGACCCTTGAAATCGAAGGGCCGGGCACCCGCAAAGGCAAAGCAGATCCTCAGTCACTACGCTCCTCAGGACGACAGCGGAAAACACAGGCTAGGGATCGAAAGACTGAGGGCGTCTTGCACCACGGCTGCTTGGAGGCCAGGAGCGACTGCTATTCGGTAGCGGAGGCTTTCCTGAGGTGGCGCTGGATGCGCCCGAGAATGGTGTTCGGGCCGCCGTAGAGAAACTCCAGCGCTTCGTCCTGCCCGAACTGGCCCATGAGGTTGTGGACGCCCATATGAAAACCAAGATTGGGGCCGTCGTGGCCGGGAATCCAGCTGTTGGCTGCCAGCATAGGGCCGACCAAGGGCGAGAAGGACAGCGCAGGAGAAAATGCGTAATGGCCGTCGGCGCCGCGGCGCGAGGCCACGGTGGAGATTGCGGCATGCAGGAAGCGCGGGAAAAAGCCCTTGCAGCTGCAGCGGTAATACGCGGCGTCCTCGTGAAAGGCTTCGGCCAGCGAGTATTGCGCGGTGGCTGTTACCAGGCTGATGCCCAGATTGCTGGCCACGCGCGCGCCGTAGGCGTCGAAGCCCTGTCCCCAGGCGTGCGGGAAGTTGAATGCCTGATCGATCGCCCCTGCGAAAGAGGATCCCGCGAAGGCTACCGGGCCGAGCGCGTTCCACGTGTAGTTGCGGAATCTTTGCGCCTGCGTCGGGGGAACGTATACACCGGTTGCAGCCGGAGCCACCGCAGAATCGAGGCTGGAAGAAGACGCTTCGGGAAACGGGGAAGGCAATGCCGCCGCGAACACGCTGGAAGAGTCACCGGGAGCTTTTCCCCCAGGGGCTACCTGGGTTTCGTCCGGATAGAGCGAGGCCGATTGAGCGCCTGCTATGCCGGAAAAGAGGAGAATACTTGCCAATAACAAGAAACTGATTCGAACGCGAAGGATAACTAAACTCCCTACAGCCACCTTAAACCCCACCACAGGGCCCGCTGACGCGGTTGATGCGCGACACGGTACACTGGATTTAAAGGCAGAAGCAAGGGAATTCAGCATTTGATCGCTCTTTTCTCGTAAAAACCCACCGGATGTTGCCGATTTGTAATGCACTGGGATGACCAATCCGCTGGGCCGGCACCCAGGACCGGGTCTTGCCACCGCGAACCCCAGTTACAGGCAGGGACAATATAGAGGCCGGTTACAAAAATATGTGACGCGCGTCACAGAACCCTACTTGCGCGCCAAGTATTATTCTGGTTATGAAGCGGGGATACATCGTCTACCGGTACCGGAAGCTAGAGACCGGAGAGGTGCTGTGGGTCGCCTCGCGCAACACCTTACGAGAGGCGCGAGACCTCGCGGTATCCCTCGAGGCGCATTGGCCGGGCAAGTATCTGATTCGAGAATCCACGCAGGAAGCTTCGGAGAAACCCTCCCGGTTACTTGCGAGGGATCGCATGCATGCCCGGCATTCGGAAGTCCGCCAATGGATGTGCCGCAACTGACTGGCAAAATCGGACCAGCTGTGGCAAGCTTTCGCCCATGGGAAATAAGGACGCACGTGGCCGCGAGAAGAAAAAGCCCAAGCAGAAGAAACTGAAGCCGCAACCTTTCGTTCAGTCCCCTTCCCGCATTGAGCGGGCGCCATCGCCAGTTCCGACGCTCCCGCCTGTACCTAAGCCCTCGCAGAACTGAAGAACCCGCGATCAATTTCTTGCTGAAGCCTTCCAGGAAATGTCTTCTCCCGATTTGCAAAACTGCCGGGCTAAGTGGGGACCCTGCGATGCGTAAACCGCTAGTACCGTCCCGTAACTTCACACACAAACTAAAGCCCTTAGCCGCTTCTGTTTAGTACTTTCGTCCCGAAACTGCTCCCGCGCCGAGTACTACTGAAATGTACCTATCCCTCTAATGCCCCTGCCGGGGGCGGTTGTTATCTTCTGTGTGTGGGACACGGACCTAACAAACAGGAGCCCCGAGCAATGAGTCACTCTTCAGAGTTCTCAGCCACCGGCAAAAAATCACCAAAAGGGGCGGAGCCAGGCGACCCCGCAGCGGAGGCAGTGGCGCGAACGTCCGCCCCCCTCATCCCGGCGAGCCAACTGCCGCCCGCCAGCGAGGCTCTCGGCGCGTTGTTCGAGTCTCCCAAGCCGAGCGAGCCCGTCCATGGGGCCGCCGAACTGATCGATATCGAGCATATGAGCCTCGAAGAACTGGAAGCGTTTTTTCCATCTGAGAACTCGGAGCCCGTGGCGCCTGCCAGTACGCCTGCCGCAGCGCCTTCGGCCGTCGCCGCAAGCCCCGCTGCCGCGGGCCCGGTAAAATCCGCCGAGCCGGCCGCCGCCGTGCCGCCGGTGAGCGAGCGCCGCGAGAAGCGCCGCGCGCTGATCTCCGCGCCGGTGCGCGTTCGCAGCACCGACATCACGAACCATGACCTGGACGATGCCACCACCACGATGAACGTGTCGCGCATCGGCATCCTGCTCGCGAGCAAGAATCCCGCTTACTACCGCAGCATGGACGTGATGGTCACTTTCCCTTATAGCAAGGCCCCCAAATCCATGCAGGCCGAACAGCCCGGCCGCGTCGTCCGCATCAGCGAACTTCCCGACGGCCGACGCTCGATTGCCATCGCCATCGGCGTGAAGCACCGCGAGGACGCGGAATTTATCTCGGCGAGCGGCGAAAAGCTCCATGCCGAACCGGCCAGCCAGAAATTCACGGTGGAACGTGATCCGAACTCCCTGCGGCCTTTGGTTCTGGCGCTCGACGCCGAAGCCAGCGTGCGCGACTCGCTCAAGAGCTACCTCGCCGGCGAAGGATACGACGTGATCACGGTAACCAACGCGCAGGAAGCCCGCGACGTCCTCAGCCAGTGCACTCCTTCCCTGCTGATCGCCGAAATCGAAGGCGACGGAATGCCCGGCTACGACATCTGCGCGCACTGCAAGTCGACGCCGCGGCTTCAGAGGGTACCGGTGATGCTCACCACGAGTTCGGCTTACCCCAGCGATTACGCCAGCGCGCACTCCCTGGGCGCCGTTGTTTGCATGGCGAAGCCATACCGCCAGGAACGCCTGGGACACGTGGTGAAGCTTCTCGCTCCCCCCGCGAATGCTAACGAAACAGTGGAACCGCCCCGGCCGGCCGATCCGTCGCGACGCCACCTGGGCAGCAGCAACACCAAGTCAGAGAAAGCACCTGGTACGAGCACTGGCTCCACAGTAAATCGCCGCTTCCGCTTCGGAGGAAAATCGTGAAAAAGCAGAATGGTGGATTGGTCGTGGAAGACGTGTTCGAAGCAGCCCGGCAGGCGTTTTTCTCGGGAGCAAACGGGGACGCGGCGGCGTCCTCTCGCGAAACGTTCACGCAGGTGAAGTCCTACGACGTGCCGGCCGCCAGCCGCGCCGGCCACAAATCGCCAACCGGGGGCGCTTCCCCGGACCTCGTGGCGACGCGCTAAAGCTGGAGGCTCTTAAGCCACCGTTTTGGCACGATCGCTCGAACCGTTTCCTCGCATGTTGTCGATGTCGCCGCATACAGCCCGGGTAACGATACGGGCTGCGGCGCTTCGCAGTAAAATTACCCCATGCTCTGCCCCAAGTGCGGCCACGAGGCCCGCGATATCGCGCGGTTCTGCCGGCGGTGCCACGCCACGCTGCGCTATGAGTGCCCGTCGTGCAAGCACGAGCAGCGCCACGGCGGGATCTGCGAGAAGTGCGGCGTGGACTTCCTGAAGTACATCACGGCGGTGGTCACTGCGAAGAAAGCGGAGACCGATCGCGAGCACGAGCGCATCGAGCAGCGTTCGAGCCTGATGCGAAATCTCCTGCTGATTCCCTTCAACCTCGGCATTCCCCTGCTGCGCGACCTCATCCTCGGCCGCAAAAACCCCAACGCCTGAACGCCGCCTCCCGTTCCGAAACCGGCGGCCCGGCTTGATTACCTAGAAGTGGCTGAACAGGCCGATCAGAATGATGATAGGAATCGGCACGCCCAGCAGCAAAAGCAGGATCGATCGCATGATGAATTTCCTTTCGTTTGCGGATTCGCTTCAGGCGGCTGCGGATGTGTATGACAGCAGATTGTCCCGCTGCCTGCCGCCAATCGTCGCTGCATAGCTTGCGCAGAAAGCCCCGATCAGCAGAGCCAGAAACATCCAGTACAGGAAATGAGCCGTTGCCCGGCGCGCGTCATCCGCTGCCTGACGGGCCTGATTGAGCACTTCTGAGACGCGGCGCCGCGCTTCCGTCTGGTCCATTCCGGTTCGCGCTGCCACGAGCTGCGCAAGGTAAGCCGTGTCCGCCGACGGCACATACCCTTCTCGCAAGCCTCGGGCAAGAATCAGGCCCACTTCCGCGTGGAGCGCGGCGTCGGCACTCAAATCGGCAACAGGCCGGTCGCTGCGAAATAATGAATCCACAAAATAGCCGTACGGGTCTGGTCGTGCCTCGCCCGCAGCCGTGGCGCCGGCATCATTGCGAGCCGCGTTTCCCGAAATCATAGATGTAGCCCCAGAGGCGAGAAAGGCCGTCGTGAGTACCAGGCTTACCGACCACACGAGAAAGCCGTGCGCCGTATCGCGGAAATACACTTCATGGGTATGCACGCTCACCCACTTGGTACGCAGCCTGCCTGCGAGATAACCTCCCATGGCGGCTGCCACAATTTGGGTGAGGATCAGCCAGACGATAGCGCCTTTGGTGACCGTCGACTCGGATACTCCGGCGCTCGACCACGGAGACAGAGATGAAAGTCCGACTCCCGTGCCCAACGCCAAAAGAATCAGTGACAGAGCGGAGGTCGCAAACGCCCCGGCAAATACGGCCGCCCAGGAAACGGCGGACGAGGATGCCTCATTCCTGCCGGAATAATCGGGAAGATCGGGTGAAACCGGAATACGAGCCGCCGCGGCGTGCGCCATAAGAGTCGCCTCCTTGTGCCGTCGTGGAGAGTACCTGGGCGCCTCGATCGATTAAATACCCTGAAATGAGTAGCTTCTGCCGCGGCTTGCTGTAGCCCGGAGCGTCCTGGTTACCGAAATTTTGGGGAAGCTGTTCCGTAACAAGTAATCACATTCTGGCAACTTGCCCGCGGAAAGTCCGCGTTTCGTGCCCGTTCCCATTTATCATTCGCGTGTAGGGTTTACTTCAGTAGACAATTTACTATCTGTTCAGAGGCTACGTGACTACAGACATATCCTCGGCGAACCCGCTGGCAGCCTCCGCCGAAGAACAACTGCGGCGCAAGGGCCGCCTCGAGGCGATCCTTGAAAACGGTCTACCGCCGTTCCAGCACACGGTGGTGCAGCTGATGTCCGTGCTCAACGACCCGTCCGCGGATGTTAAAAAGGCGGCGGGGCCAATCAGCACCGATCCCACCTTGAGCGCGCAGATCCTCCGCATGTGCAATTCGCCACTGTTCAGCAGGCGCAGCAGAGTCATCACCATCGAGCAGGCCGTCGGCATGCTTGGCACGGACCGTCTCCGCTCCCTCGCCATGACCAGTTCCCTGGCGGGTTTTGCGGGGCAGGGCTTACCGAAGGACCAGGTGGCTTCTTTTTGGCAGCACAGCTTTCTTGCCGCGCTCCTCAGTAAATACCTCGCCGAATACAATGGCTACGCCGAGAAGGAGCAGGCCTACATCGCTGGCCTTCTCCACGACATCGGGCAAGTGCCGCAATGGATGCTGGCGGCCGAGGAAGTCGCGCGTACCAAGTCCGCGATCGTGCAGGGCTGGCTCGACAACCCCGGAGTCGAAAGAAGCTACTTTGGCATCAATCACTGCGACCTCGGCGGGCTCATGGCTGCGAGCTGGGGCTTGCTGCCTTCCTTTGTGGACGTGATACACAATCATCACGAGCCCAGCGAAGCTGAACACGATCCTTATCTAGTCGAGATCGTTGCGGCCGTTGAACATTTCCTGCTGGCGAAAGAAGAACTTGCTCCCGCTTCGGCTGATGCGGGTGTGTCGTCCGGCGATGCTCCCGTGCCGGAGATTCCGGCGATCACCGAAAGAAGCCATTCGCCCTACGACGAGGAAACCTGGAAGAACATCTCGGAACATCTCTACAACGAGCACAACCGCGTGCTCCCGCTGGTGGAAGAGAGCCTCACGAGCATGATCGGCAGCACGCGCTAGCAAATCGCTGCGTCGCCGTTCTCTCCCGCCAAGTCGGCGGTAACCCAAGACCGACCTTTGTACTGCAAAGGGTCGGGCACCCGCAAAAGAAGTTCATCGATACTGGACAGTTCCCTTGTTTCCTGCATCTCCGGCCTCGGCCGGCGAAGAGCTCTACACTCGCTTGATAGCGCGCGTGATGGCCACCAGCATTACGGCTCCGATGAAAGCCACGACGATCGACGCAATGAGCCCGCCTCCCTGCCATCCCACCATTCCGAACAGCCATCCGCCGAGAATACCGCCGAGGATCCCCAGGATGATATCGACCAGAACGCCGTAGCCTCCGCCTTTCATCACCTTTCCCGCAAGCCACCCCGCGATCAGTCCGACCAAAAGAAACTCGATGATGTGCATAACAGGTGCCTCTCTTTGCCCCACACGGAGATGCCGCGTGCCGGGCCTCCCTTGTAGCCGCCTTGGCTTGAGAAGTCAATGCGTGGACGCAAGCTGCGTTAGCACACGATATGTCCGCTTTTTAAGAAGCGGCCAGGGGAGAAGATGCATGCCAGGAGATAGCGTGTTGGCGGCTTTGCGCAAGGTGATCGAGCCGGGTTGGAGGTCGATCTGCAACGGCCGACGCAAGCTGCGGTGCTTACTCGACCTCAAGCCGGACATATCGTGTGCTCTAAAAAGCGGACATTTTAACTTGCTACGGACACCTGCCGTCGCCGCCTGCTTTTAGGCTGAAAAACATAAGCCGCCCCGTCAAGTTGACTTTTTTGTATCGCGAACTTAAGCTGCCCGCCGAGGAGTCACGGTATCACCGATGCGATCTGAAATTGCCACGCGTCCCACATCTCTTTTATTACTGGCGAGCGTCCTATCCGTTATCTTTTCGGTGCACGCGCCGATCCGCGCGCAGGAACCTTCAGAAGGTCTCGCTGGAAGAGTCACCTCCGTGGAAGAGAGTGCGATGGAAGGCGTGGTGGTGAGCGCTAGGAAGGATGGTTCCACGATCACGGTGAGCGTGGACAGCGACAAGCAGGGGCATTTCGGCTTCCCTGCCGATCGGGTGGAGCCAGGCCATTACACCCTGGCGATCCGCGCGGTTGGATACGACCTCGATGGGCCCGCGGAGGCGACCGTTGCCGCGCATAAGACTGCGACGATCGATCTAAAACTCCGCAAGGCCAAGAATCTCGCGCTGCAGTTGACCAGCGCGGAATGGCTGATGAGCATGTCCGGCACGGACCAGCAGAAAACATCTCTGATGAACTGCGTGAATTGCCACACGCT
>JBEKTG010000019.1:0-16865 GCA_049516275.1 Candidatus Acidiferrales bacterium | reverse complement strand
TCCTCGCGCGCGGGCAGTGGACCGAGGTTGTGCTGAAACATGACTTCCTCCCCGACGCACCCATGGTGGAAGCACATCAGAAGGGTTGGATCGGGTGCCTCGAAGTCCTCGGAGGCTATCTGGAATCGGAGAAGTAAAGACCAATCCGATCTCGCGAAACAGGGCGGCCAGAATGTGGCCGCCCTGTTCGTATTTGGGCGCGGGGGCCGCTATCCGCCGCCGACGAAGTGGACTATTTCAAACGTATCGCTGGGCCGTACTAGTGTTTCCTTCCACTGGCTGCGGGGAAGGATATCCAGGTTTCGTTCGAGGGCGACGCGGTCGAGCGGCATGCCTAGGTGCTCGATCAGATCCGCAACGTTCAGACCATCCGGAATTTCGGCGCGCTCTCCGTTAATCACCACCGTCATGAAGCGGCACCTGCCGGTGGCGCTTTTGGCTTCGAGCGCATCGCGAAGCGGATCTCGTCTTTGCCGGAACCGCCGCGAGCCTGGATCACGAGCGTCAAATCGCCCTTTCCCAGCGGCGGCAACGGAAACTCGATCGTGGCGCGTCCCTGGCCATCGCTCGTTCCCGTATGCGGGTTATCTTGCGCGCCCTCGATAGACGCTTCCACCTGCGCGCCGCCCTCCGGCTGACGATCGACGCGGCGGAGAATCGCCAAATCGAGTGAGACTTTGCCACCCATCAGCCAGGACCTGGGATTCAGCAATTGGACTTCGATTCCCGAGGCGCGCGCAGCCGCCTCCGTGGCGGCCGCGATTTCCGCGTCGAATTCGCCGGAGCGAAGATCCTCGATTACACAGCGATGCTGCTCTTCTACTCTCTCGCGCAAGTCCTCCACACTGAATTCAGGCGATTTAGCAAAGTGTTCGTAATCGGTGGAGCGGCGGAGCAGTACCCTTCCACTCCGGTACACCGCCGTATCGATTACATACGGGTTCGGGCCGCGGTCTTCCGTTTGAACGTGGAACACCTGCTCGCCGACCTGAACATCCGTGTTGAAACCCGAACTCATTGGCTTACCTTCGCCCACATTCCCACGACCAAGAGAGTCGTCTGCCTCACAAATTATTGGAAGTTCATTTGACCGACGTGCGATCGAACGCTATTATAGCAGCGCATCGATCATGGACAGCGCCTACCTCGACAGCTACGGTGGACTTTTGCTCATGTTTATACTGGCCGCGGGGCTGGCCGGTGTCCTCGTGGTCGCATCCACTGTTGTGGGCAAGCATTCCCATTCCAAGGCCAAAGATCAAGCGTATGAATGCGGAATGGCGCCCATCGGCGACGCGCGGCAACCTTTCTCTGTCCACTTCTACATGGTGGCCCTGGTCTTTATCCTCTTCGACATCGAGGCCATCTTCCTGTATCCCTGGGCGCTCATCTACCACGACCTGAAGGTGTTCGGTTTTGTGGAGATGCTGCTCTACATTATAATTCTGTTGGTCGGTTACATTTTCCTCTGGAAGAAGGGCGCGCTCGATTGGGACTGAGCGGCCATCCGGAATCGGACTCATAGTGCCACAGGAAATCGACAAAATATCCCCCGTGCGCAAGCTTCAGGAATGGGACGCGCGATCCGTTGCGGAAGTGATTGAATCCAGGGGAGAAACTACAGTCGTAATCGGACGTGACGACCTCCTGAAGGTAGCCGGATATCTTGCGACCGAGCCTTCGCTGAAGTTTTCGTTTCTGTCGGATATCGCCACCGTCGACCGGTTTCCCATGGAACCCAGGTTCGAGGTGAATTACCAGCTTCTTTCGATGGATCTCCCGGCGCGGTTGCGCCTGAAAGTGAAGCTTTCGGGCAGCGATCCGGTGATCCCCTCGGTATTTGGAATCTGGCCCACCGCGGACTGGCACGAGCGCGAGAATTTTGATCTCTTTGGCATTCGTTTCGACGGGCACCCGAACATGCGGCGCATCTTGATGCCCGATGAGTGGGAAGGCCACCCGCTGCGGAAGGATTATCCGACGGAGGGGTATCGCTGATATGTCGCAAGCCCCCGGAGTGACCATCGAGACGACCACCGGCCCTTCCCCGTCGATGGTGTTGAACATGGGGCCGCAGCACCCCTCGACGCACGGCGTGCTGCGCGTGATTCTCGAACTGGACGGCGAAATCGTGATGAAGGCCGATCCGGTGATCGGCTATCTGCACACGGGCATCGAGAAGTCCTGCGAATCGAAGACTTACACCCAGGTCATCACGCTCACCGACCGCATCGACTACCTGGCCCCGCTCTCGAACAACCTGGGCTACTGCCTCGCCGCCGAAAAGCTGCTCGGACTTGAGGTTCCCAAGCGCGCGCAATACATTCGCGTGCTGCTGACGGAACTGACGCGCATCACTTCGCATCTCGTCTGGCTGGGGACGCACGCGATCGATCTTGGCGCGATGTCGGTGTTCCTCTACAGCTTCCGCGAACGCGAAGAAATCATGAAGATTTACGAGTTCGTCTCCGGCCAGCGGATGATGACGAGCTATTTCCGCATCGGAGGCCTGGCGCTCGAACCGCCGACGGGCTGGCTCGACAAGGTGCAGCGCGTGATGGATTCGCTACCGGCGCACATCGACGAATACGAAGACCTGCTCACCGGCAACCGCATCTGGATGGCCCGCACCAAAGGCGTGGGCATGATGACCGCGGCCCAGGCGATTGCGCTGGGCGCGTCGGGCCCTCTGCTGCGCGCGAGCGGCGTCCCGTACGACATTCGCAAGGTGTTTCCGTATTCGAGCTACGATGAATTCGATTTCAACGTGCAGACGCAGACGGCGGGCGACTGCTTCGCGCGGTACCAGGTGCGCGTGGCCGAAATTCGCGAGAGCATCAAGATCGTCAAGCAGGCGATGGAGAAGATTCCGTCCGAAGGCCCGTTCCGCGCGGAGATGCCGGGCATCATTCCCCCGTCGCGCGAAGAGATGAAGACCTCGATCGAAGGCCTCATCTATCACTTCAAGATTTGGACCGAGGGATTCGCGCCGCCTGCGGGCGAGGTGTATCAGGCGATCGAATCGCCGCGCGGGGAATTGGGCGTCTTCATGGCGAGCGACGGGTCGCCCAAGCCTTACCGCGTGCACTTCCGCACGCCGTCTTTCGTGAATTTGCAGACCCTGCGCACACTTTGTGAGGGGAGCTTGATCGCCGATGTGGTAGCTTGCATCGGTACCACCGACATCGTTCTGGGAGAAGTGGACCGCTAACCCAATCATGCAACTTCCGCCGGCACTCGACGAAAAATTCAAGGACCTTGCGGGCCGCTACCCGATCAAGCGTTCGGCCCTGATCCCGATGATGATGTACGGACAGGATCACTTTGGCTTCCTGAGCGACGAACTTCTCGATGAAATCGCCAAACGGCTGGACCTGAACTTCCTTCAGGTGACCGAAACGCTTGCCTATTACTCCATGCTGCGCCGCAAGCCCGCCGGGAAATATCATCTCCAGGTATGCACGAATATTTCGTGCATGGTCCGCGGCGGCAACGAACTTCTCGATCACGTAAAAACGCGCCTCGGCATCGGCCACAAGGAAGTTTCCCCCTCCGGCACGTTCTCGCTGGAGGAAGTGGAATGCATGGGCGCATGCACCGGCGCGCCGTGCATGCAGGTCAATTACGACTTCCACGAAAATCTCGATCCCGATAAGGTGGACGCGCTCCTGGAACAGCTGCAGGAAGGCAAAAAACCGGCGCCCGTTGCGGTGACCTCCGGCTCGGTGCATGAGCGGCTGCCCGCGGAAGTTCCGGTGATCAGCAAGCGGTTCGGCCTCCGCAATTCGAGAAAGATCGAAACGTACCTTCAGACGGAGGGCTACAAGGCCCTCGAAAAAGCCCTGAAGCAGATGACGCCGGACCAGATCATCGACGAAGTGAAGAAGTCGAGCCTCCGAGGCCGCGGCGGCGCAGGCTTCCCCGCCGGGATGAAGTGGAGCTTCGTTCCCAAGGAAACGGGCGGCAAGCCGAAATACATTCTCGCCAATGCCGACGAGAGCGAACCGGGCACCTGCAAAGATCGGCCGCTAATGGAGATGGACCCGCACCAACTGATCGAAGGCATGGTCATCGCGGGCAAGGCGGTGGACGCGCATCGCGGGTTTATCTACATTCGCGGCGAATACCGCTACATAATCGACATAATGGACGTGGCGATCGCCGAAGCCTATGCCAAAGGCTATCTCGGCAAGAACATTCTGGGCAGCGGCTTCGATTTCGACCTGATCACTCACACCGGTGCGGGCGCCTACGAGTGCGGCGAAGAATCCGCCCTGATGGAGTCGCTCGAAGGCAAGCGCGGCTACCCACGCATCCGGCCGCCCTTCCCTGCCGTAGTCGGACTGTATGGCTGCCCCACGGTGATCAACAACGTCGAGACGCTGAGCACGATTCCCGCGATTATCAACGGCGGCGGCGAATGGTACGCGGGCCTCGGCACGCCGCGAAACGGCGGCACGCGGCTCTATTCCATCTCCGGTCACGTGAACCGGCCTGGAATTTACGAATTACCCCTCGGTTTCCCGCTGCGGCGCTTGATTGAAGAAGTTGCCGGCGGCGTAAAGGACGGCAAGAAGCTGAAAGCGGTAATCCCGGGCGGAAGTTCCTGCCCGTTGCTGAGCGCGGACGAAATCGACGTCGCCATGGACTACGACTCGGTGGCCAAAATCGGCTCGATGCTCGGTTCCGGCGGCACGGTGATCTTCGACGAAGACACCTGCATGGTGGACGTGGCGCGCCGCATTATGCACTTCTACGCCCACGAATCCTGCGGCTGGTGCATCCCCTGCCGCGAAGGCACCGCCTGGCTGCGCAAGATGCTCGACCGCTTCCACGAGGGCGGCGGCACCATGGAAGATATCCCGCTCATTTCGGAGCTTTCCCAGAACATACTCGGGCGCTCGTTCTGCCCGCTGGGAGACGCGGCGGCGCTGCCGACGATCAGCATCGTAAAGAAATGGCGCAATGAGTTCGAGGATCACCTCAACGGAAAATGTGCGTACCAGCACGCTGATTTCATTGCGGCGGCGCACTAACTGTTTTATCGTGTGGAGTCTTCGCACGCGGAATTCTTGATTCAAAAGGCGCGGGGTAGCGCCGGGTCGCTTTAGGAGCTTCAGGGACAGGCATGGCTGAACAGAAGCCCATCACATTCACGCTCGACGGACGGCAGATCACCACGCCGGCCGGCACGCTCGTCATCGAAGCGGCCAAAACGCAGGGTATCGAAGTGCCCTCTTTCTGCTATTACCCCGGACTGACGCTGCAGGCGGCCTGCCGCATGTGTCTCGTCGAAGTGGAAAAGATGCCGAAGCTGCAAACGGCCTGCACGCTGGTGGCGACCGAAGGCATGGTCGTCAAGACGGACACCCAGCAGGTCCACGGCGCCCGCAAGAACATGATCGAATTCCTGCTCTCGAACCATCCGCTCGATTGCCCGGTTTGCGACAAGGGCGGCGAATGCGAACTGCAGGATATGACCTTCCGCTACGGGCTCGACAAGACGCGCTTCACCGAGGAAAAGCTTCACCAGCCCGAAGAGAAGTGGTCGCCGCTGGTCTACTACGATGCCCCGCGGTGCATTCTGTGCTTCCGCTGTGTGCGCATATGCGATGAGGGCATGGACGTGAAAGCCCTTGGAGTCGGAGCGCGCGGGGTGCAGTCGGTGATTCTGCCGAACAACTCCGGAGAACTCGCCTGCGAAGAATGCGGCATGTGCATCGATATCTGCCCCGTCGGCGCGCTCACCAGCGGCACTTACCGCTACCAAACGCGCCCGTGGGAGATGACCTACGTCGCCAATCCCTGCACGCACTGCTCGAACGGCTGCAAGACCACCCTGAGCGTGCGCAACAACGAAATCCTGCGCGCGAACAACCGCGATCACTCGGGCTTCAACGGCGAATTCCTCTGCGGCAAGGGCCGCTTTGGGCACGACTTCACCAGCAACCCCGAGCGCGTTCGGGGACCGCTGGTGCGCCGCAACGGCAAACTCGAGCCCGCCAGCTGGGAAGACGCGCTGGAAGAGGTGGCGCGCCGCTTGAAGCAGGTGCATTCGGCGCACGGCGGAAACGCCATCGGCGTGATCGGCTCCAATCACACGACAAACGAAGAAAATTATCTCCTCAACCGCTTTGCGCGCGTCACGCTCGGCACGAACAACCTCGATCATCACCGCACCGCCGATTACGCGGGACTGGCCGCGGCTCTCGGGCCGAACACGAAGAATTCGCTCGCGACCATGGCCGATATCTACAGCGCGAACGCGATTTTCCTGATCGGCAACGATGTCACGAACCAGAATCCGCTGGTGGCCTGGCAGATTCGCACCGCCGTACGCCATCACAACGCCAAGCTCTACGTCATCAACGGGCGCCCGAGCAAAATCCACCGGCAGGCCGCTGTCGCAGTGCAGGTGCCGGAAGGCCAAGAGGCGCAGGCGATTCGCTGGCTCGCGTCGGAACACGGCCAGTTCGATCCGAAGACTACTGAGGGTCTGGTCCAGCTGAAAGCGGCCCTCGAAGCGTCGTCGAATGTAGTGGTTCTCTTCGGCGCGAACATTCAGGGGGCGGCCATTCGCGATCTTGTCTCGCTGGCGGCGCGCTTCAGCGGCCAGACTCGCTTCATGGCGCTTGGAGACTATGCGAATTCACGCGGAGCGTCCGACATGGGCGTTCTGCCAGACCGCCTGCCGGGCTATGCGCCGCTATCGGACGCGGCCGAACGGGCGCGCTTCGGCAAGATCTGGGGCGCCGAGCCCTCCTCGACGCCGGGGCTCACCGCACGAGCGATGATGGAAGCCGCCGTAGCCGGCAAGCTGAAGGCCCTCTACGTGGTTGGCGCAAATCCGCTAAAAACATTCGCGATTTCAGCTCCGGACCGCCTCGCCGGCCTCGAATTGCTCGTAGTGCAGGACATGTTTCTCACCGAGACCGCGCAGCGCGCCGACGTAGTGCTGCCCGCCGCGTCAACGTACGAAAAAGACGGCACGCTGACGAACACCGCCGGCGAGGTGCAGTTGACGCACCGCTCGATCGATCCGCAAGGCCCGCGCAGCGATTTCGATCTGATTCGCATCCTCTCGCACCAATTGGGAATGCTCGGGCTCGGCTCGCCCATCAAGCTGCGCACGCCGGAAGCGGCATTCGACGAGATTCGGCAAAATGTGGCGGGCTACAGCCTTTCGCACGCGAATCTGCTGGCGGGCGGCTCGGAAATCGCCACCGCAAGCGCCAGAAACGCGGAGCCTTCTTACGACGTGCCCGCCGGCACGGTATTTTCTTCCAACGATTATTTGTTTACCAGCGGCACACTGGGCCGTTACTGTTCCAAGCTCACTTCTACCAACGAGGCGAAAGACAAGCCGTGGAGTTCGTCAGACAGTTCGTCAGCCAGCACCCAGTCCTGGTGGTATCGCTAGTCAAGATTGCCGTCCTGCTGTTTGTCGTGATGACGGCTTTGGCGTACCTCACCTGGTTTGAACGGAAAGTCGTCGCGCGCATCCAGTCGCGATGGGGCCCGTACTATGTGGGCGCCCACGGGCTGCTGCAACCGCTTGCGGACGGCGTGAAGTTCCTGTTCAAAGAGGACATGACGCCTCCGACGGCGGACAAGTTCACCTACACCATTGCGCCTTTTCTAGCTCTAATGCTGGCGCTCACCGCCATCGCGCTGATTCCATTCGGCTCGCCCGCCATACAGGTGCTCGGCCAGCCGGTGTTCATGGTCTCGAACCTGGATATCGGGCTGCTTTTCCTTTTTGCGATCACATCGATTGGCGTTTACGGCGTGGCGCTTGCTGGATGGTCTTCCAACAGCAAGTATCCGCTGCTCGGCGGCCTTCGTAGCTCGGCGCAGATGATCAGCTACGAAGTTTCGCTTACGCTTTCCGTGGTCGGCGTGCTGCTGATCGCCGGGACGCTCAATTTCAACAGCATCATCAGCGGCCAGTCGGGATATTACTTCCACTTCATCCCCCGCTGGCACGTGATTCCGCAGCTCGTCGGCTTCCTGTGCTACATCACCGCCGCGATCGCGGAAACCAACCGCATCCCCTTTGACTTGCCCGAAGCCGAAACCGAGCTGGTAGCCGGATTTCACACCGAGTATTCGAGCTTCAAGTTCGCCATGTTCTTCATGGCGGAATACGCGAACATGATTACGGTTTCCTGCCTCGCCACGATTCTTTTCTTCGGTGGCTGGCTCTCGCCTTTTCCGGACAGCTGGGAATGGCAACTGTTTATTCCGGGCGCCGGCCTTGTGCTGCTGGGGATGTATTGCGCGTGGGACACCGTCGTACATATGCGCGGCATCGCGCAACTTCAATTCGCCGTAGTCACCATGATATGCCTCGTCGGCGGGGCGATCTGCCTGATGCCCGGTGTGCGGGAAGTGATCCAGGGGCCGTTCTGGTTCACCACGAAGGTGATCTTCTTTCTCTTCTTCTATGTCTGGACGCGCGGCACGCTTCCCCGCTTCCGCTATGACCAGCTCATGGACTTCGGCTGGAAGCTGCTGCTACCCGTGTCTCTCGCGAATCTCGTGGTCACGAGTTTCGTGATGATCGTTCCTTATCTGAGGCACGGATGAGCGTACCGTTCATCGTATTTTTCGTCTGCGCTTTTCTGGCCGTGCTGGGAGCGGTGTTGCTGATTTTCTCCTGGGAGCCCATCCACAGCGCGCTTTCGCTCGTCCTGGTGATGATGTCTCTCGCCGTACTCTATCTGCTGCTCGGCGCGGAATTCATTGCGGCGGTGCAGATCATCGTGTATGCGGGCGCCATCATGGTGCTGTTCGTCTTTGTGATCATGCTGCTCAATGCCGGCACCGAAGAACGCACCGACGCGAGCAAGCTCGCGAAGCTGCTTGGCGTCCCGATGGGTTTCTTTCTGCTGCTCCTGATTGCGCGCTGGCTTTGGACCTCGGTGATCGGCGGGACCATCGCCAACGGCTTGGGCGCGCGCTCGAACGCGGGAGTATCCACCCGCGAGCTTTCCATGGTCCTTTTTCAGCAATACCTGTTCCCTTTTGAAGCAACTTCGATCCTGATCCTGGTCGCCCTTCTCGGCGCATGGATCCTGGCGAGGAAAAACGATTGAGCGTCATCCCGATTTCCTACTATCTGGTGCTTAGCGCCATTCTGTTTGGCCTGGGCGCGGTGGGTGTTGTGTTCAAGCGCAACATCATCACCATTCTGATGTCCATCGAGCTGATGCTCAACGCCGTGAATCTGGCCTTTGTGGCTTTCGCGCGCGCGCATGGCCAGATTGACGGGCTCGTGTTCGTCTTCTTCGTCATTGTGGTGGCGGCGGCGGAATCGGCCGTCGGACTCGCCATCGTGATCATGCTTACGCAAAACCGCCAGTCGCTCAACGTCGAGCGGATCAACCTGCTCAAGTTCTAATGCCAATACTCGATCATCTCTGGATCATCATGGCTCTGCCGCTGCTGGGCGCGGCGGTGAACGGCCTATTGGGCAAGAACTGGTCCAAATCCGTCGTCAACTCCATCGCGATCGGCTCCGTGTCGCTTTCTTTCCTCGCCGTCCTTGAACTGATCCGCGAGTTCGCGCAGCTTCCCGCCGACCAAATCCCGTGGGTGAAGGAATATTTCACGTGGATGACCGCGGGGACGTTCCGTATCGCCTTCTCGCTGCAGGTCGACCAGCTCACCATCGTGATGCTGCTGGTAGTCACCTTCGTCAGCACGCTGGTCCACATCTATTCCACCGGCTACATGGCGCACGAAGGCGGGTACTACCGCTTCTTCTGCTACTTGAATCTTTTCGTGTTCTTCATGCTCACGCTGGTGCTGGCATCGAACCTCATCGTGATGTTCGTCGGATGGGAAGGCGTGGGCTTGTGCAGCTACCTGCTGATCGGCTTCTGGTTCCTGAAGCAATCGGCCATCTCCGCGGGCAAGAAAGCGTTCATCACCACGCGCTTGGGCGACACGGCCTTCACCATCGGCATCCTGCTCGCGTTCTGGACGTTCAGCTCGCTGAATTTCGGCGACATGTTCAAGAGCATCGTCCAGATGCCTTCCGACACGATGGCCCATGCCGGGGTGCTGACGATCATCGCCATCCTGCTGTTCATCGGAGCAATCGGCAAGTCTGCGCAGATTCCGCTGTACGTGTGGTTGCCGGACGCCATGGAAGGCCCCACTCCGGTCAGCGCACTAATCCACGCCGCGACGATGGTCACCGCGGGCGTTTACATGGTGGCGCGGATGAACCCGCTGTTCTCGCGCGCACCGATTGCCATGCTGGTGGTGGCGATCGTGGGCGCCGCCACGGCCTTCTATGCCGCCACGATCGGTCTGGTGCAGACGGACATCAAGAAAGTTCTGGCCTACTCGACGGTGTCGCAGCTTGGTTACATGTTCCTCGGCTGCGGCGTCGGCGCTTACGCAGCCGGCATCTTTCACCTGATGACGCACGCGTTCTTCAAGGGCCTGCTGTTCCTGGCGGCCGGCAGCGTGATCCACGCGATGGGCGGCGAGCAGGACATGCGCCACATGGGCGGCCTGCGCAAGCAAATCCCCATCACCTACTGGACGATGCTGATCGGCACCATCGCCATCGCGGGTATCCCCGGCTTCTCGGGTTTTTTCAGCAAGGATGAAATCCTCGATGCCGCCGCTTCCGGCCCGCACAAGAACACGGTCCTCTGGCTCCTCGGACTGGTCGGCGCAGGGCTGACTTCGTTTTATATGTTCCGCCTGGTGTTCCTGACGTTCTTCGGCGAGGAACGCTTCGACCACCACAAAGTCCACGTGCACGAGTCTCCGAAGAGCATGACAATCCCGCTCATTCTCCTCGCGATTCTTTCACTGGGCGGCGGGTGGGTGGCGGCTCCGCATCTGATGGGCGGCACCGATCATTTTGAAGCTTTCCTGCACCCCGTTTTTGCGGCGTATGCCCCACAGGAAGCAGGCGTGGAACAAGGGGCTTCGCTCGCCGGTGGCGCGGGCGCAGCGGGGGAAGTCAGCGGCAACCCCACTATGGAACTTGTACACGCGATCACTGGGCCGCCCGTGATTGTTGCGGTCCTTGGCCTGCTCCTCGCGTGGTGGTTCTACATCCGCAAGCCAGAGCTACCGGAGAAGCTCGCCAAGAGCCTCCGCGCCCCCTACGTGCTTCTCTACAACAAGTATTATGTCGACGAAATTTACAACGCGCTGTTTGTCGCGCCGCTGCTTTTCATCTCGAAGTACATCCTGTGGCACGTCATCGACGAAGGAATCATCGACGGCATCGTGAATGGCACGGCCAGCGCCGCCCGTGGATCCGGCGGCAAGCTTCGGCAACTGCAATCGGGCAACGCTCGCAGCTACGCCTCATGGGTGGTGCTGGGCGCGGTGGGCTTCGCGGTGCTTCTGCTCGCCCTGCTGAGGGTGAGTCACTAACATGCCGACACAACCTCTATTGCTGACCGTCATCACGTTTCTGCCGCTGCTGAGCGTGCTCGCGCTGCTGCTGCTTCGCTCCGACGATCATGTCTGGATCCGCCGCATCGCCCTCGCGGCATCTCTCGCTGAATTTGTGATTTCGCTGTTTCTGCTGCGCGGCTTCGACATGGCGGAACCGCACTACCAGTTCGAGGAAGTTCACAACTGGATCGGCCAGGCCATTCACTACCACCTCGGCGTGGACGGCATCAGTCTTTTTCTGGTCCTGCTCACCACGTTCCTGACGCCCATCGCCATCCTCTGCTCCTGGCAATCGATCCACGAGAACGTAAAGGGCTTCTTCCTCTCGATCCTGGTGATCGAGACGGCCATGATCGGCGTGTTCGTATCGCTGGACCTGTTCCTGTTCTTCGTCTTCTGGGAGCTCACGCTGATTCCGATGTACTTCATGATCGGGATGTGGGGACACGAACGCCGGATTTACGCGGCTGTGAAGTTCATTTTGTACACGATGTTCGGCTCGATCCTGATGCTGGTCGCGATTCTGTGGCTCTACAACCTGTCGGGCACTTTCGACTTGCAGGAGATCGAGGCCAAGCTGCAAGCCGGAGTTCTCGCGTTCCCGCCCCACACCGAGCTTCTGCTGTTTGGGGCGTTCTTCCTGGCGTTTGCGATCAAGGTTCCCTTGTTCCCTCTGCACACCTGGCTGCCGGACGCGCACACTGAAGCGCCCACGGCCGGTTCGGTGATCCTGGCTGGCGTGATGTTGAAGCTCGGCACCTACGGCATCCTGCGCTTCTGCCTGCCGCTCTTCCCCGGCGCCGCGCATCGCATGGCGCCGTTGATTGGCGTGCTCGCGGTGATCGGCATCGTTTACGGCGCGCTGGTCGCCACCGTACAGCATGATTTAAAGCGCCTGGTGGCCTACACGTCGGTGAGCCACCTCGGTTTCGTCGTCCTGGGACTCTTTGCGTTCAGCACGATTTCGATCCAGGGCGCGATCTATCAGATGCTGAACCATGGCATCTCCACCGGCGCGCTGTTCCTTGGCGTCGGAATGCTCTACGACCGGCGGCACACGCACGAAATCTCGGAATTCGGCGGCCTGGCCAATCCCATGCCGGTGCTGATGGCGTTCTTTCTGTTTATCAGCCTTTCTTCGCTGGCGCTGCCGCCGCTGAATGGCTTCATCGGAGAATTCCTAATTTTGATCGGCACCTTCGAGCACCATCATCAGTGGGCCTCCTGGGCCGCGAGCGGCGCGGTGCTCTCCGCAATTTATTTGCTGTGGGCTTACCAGCGCGTCGCGCTCGGGGAAGTAACCGTCGAGAAAAATCGTACCCTGCCCGACGCCAACGGCCGCGAGCGCCTGATTCTCGTCACCATGTCCGTGATGATCATTTTCATGGGCATCGCTTCCCCGCTCTTCACCCGGCGTATGGAAGTATCGACGAATAACCTCCTGCACCTGATGGACAGGCCGCAGAACGCATCAAATCGCCCCGTTGGGCCACGCGTCGTTCCGCCTGCCGGCAAACCCGCCGCACTCATGCCGCAGCGGCCTACACCGTATGAGCGCCCGCTGACCGCCATTGCCGAAAGGCAGGTGCGGCCGTGATCTCGTTCCCTGCCGAACAAATCTCGAATTTCCACCGGCTGCTCCCGGAGGTGGTTCTTTGCTTCTTCGGCATCGTGGTTATGTTTGCCGATCCCTTCGTGGCTGCCGCAAACAAGCGCGTTCTGGCGTGGGTGGCGCTGATTGGCGCGGTCCTGGCCCTGATTTCCGTCCGGGTGGTCGCGAATGACCCGGGCCCGGCCTACAGCAACCTGATCAGCTCCGACCAGTTCAGCATTTTTCTGCACGTTACGGTGATTGCCGCCGCGGTGCTAGCGATCCTCGGCTCGGTCAATTACCTGGAGGAAGAACACTTGCAGCGCGGTGAATTCTACGCGCTCGTCCTTTTTGCAACGGCCGGCATGGGCATTCTCGCCGGCGCCAACGAACTCGTTACCGGCTTCGTGGGCCTGGAGATGAGTTCCATCTCCACCTACATTCTCGCGGGCTTCCGGCGGCATTCCCTAAAGTCGAACGAGGCGTCGCTCAAGTATTTCGTGCTGGGTTCGTTCGCCACGGCCTTCTTTCTCTACGGCGTGGCGATGGTGTATGGCGCCACGGGCACGACCAGGGTAGACGGCATCCAGGCCTACCTGGCGGCCCAATCGTCCACACCCGCGCTCGCGATGCTCGGTCTCGGGCTGATCTTCGTCGGGCTGGGCTTCAAGGTCGTCGCCGCGCCATTTCAGATTTACGGCCCGGACGTCTACGAAGGCGCGCCCACGCCTGTAACGGCGCTGCTGGCCTCCGGCCCCAAGGCCGCTACGTTTGCCATCATGCTCCGGATCTTCGTCGTTGCGTTTGGCGCCTCGGCGAACATCTGGTTCTGGGCGATTGCGATCTCCGCCGTGCTCACGATGTTAATCGGCAACCTCGCGGCGATCGTGCAGACCAACGTGAAGCGCATGCTGGCTTATTCTTCGATCGCGCACGCGGGTTACATCCTCGTAGCCTTCGCTGCTTCCACGGCCGTGGGCGTCGCAGCGGTGCTCTTCTACCTCGGGGCGTACGTGCTGATGAAGGTCGGGGCGTTTCTCGTGGTCACTCACCTGGGGCAACAGGGCGAAAAGCGCCTGGAAATCCGCGACTACGCCGGTCTCGGCTCAAAGCAACCGGTGCTGGCCGCGTGCTTCTCGCTGTTCCTGTTCTCGCTTCTGGGATTGCCGGCAACCGGCGGCTTCCTGGGAAAATTCTTCGCTTTTCAGGCAGCGCTCGATCTGCGCGACCCGCGCTTCGTCTGGCTGGTGGTGATCGCCGCAATCAACAGTGTCATTGGCGCGTACTACTATCTGCGCGTGATCATCGTGATGTACTTCTCTGAGCCGTCGAAAGACTACACGCCCACGTCCGTGGCGCCGGCGCTTGGTCTCGCGCTGGCCATTGCTGCCATCGGCACTGTCTACCTCGGAATTCTCCCCGGCAGGGTGCTCGCGCTGGCAAAGTCTGCCGCGGATTCGCTCTCCATCCACTAACAGGCGCTGCTTCGAAATGCCCTTTCGCACTCCGCTGCGACTCGGCATTTTCGCACTTCTATGCTGCCCGCGTCGCGCTCATCCTCGATCGAAGCACCCCGATGGCGATCCCAGCGACAACTAAGGCCACAGCCGTCCAGACGATGACGCGCGTGTGCTGCGAGAAATATCCGATGATGTGCCTTCCGTAGACGGCGCCGAGGACCCCGAGAATCGAATAGCGCACCGCGCGGCCAAGGAGCAACGCGGCGAGGAACTTTTGCAGAGAGTATTGCGCGGCGCCAGCGGCAACGAGAAAAGGGACCATGGGGAGTGGCGGCGGCAACACGGCTGGGACGGAAATCGACCAAAAACCCCATTTCTTAAACACGGAGCGAACTTTGTCCATCTGCGAGCGCTTCAGCCGGCTCGCCAGCCTGCCCTTCCCTTCGCCACGCGCCAAGCGGTATGTGAGATAGCCTCCCAGCAACGAACCAGCGGTCGCCATAAACGCGTAGTAGGGCCAGCGCTCCGGCTGGTCTGCGGACAGGACGATTACAAAGATATCCATGCCGCCGGGAAGAGGGATGGCCGAATTGTCCAGCAAGCCGAGCAGAATGAGTCCCGGGCCGCCGAGATGCCGCAGCCAACGCAAAAAACCGCTTACAGCAGCAGGCTTCGCAATCGCAACGAGCGCGGGCAGAATCAAGGAGACCTCGGAAGCCGGGCGGCGGTTCAAATGCCCGGGCTACGACACTAGTGTAGCCTTGGCTCGCACAGCCGGGATATACCGGGAACTCCCCATACGGTCACGAAGCCTAGGAGGCCAAGGCCGCCAAGAGCGAAATCAGCTCACGGCAGCGCCAGAATCACGGTGGGCTGCTGGTTTTGCCGCTTCGTATACCAGCAGGGATCGTAGCCCAGGTGGGGGAAGAGGGAGTGCACGCACGTCTGCGTCTCGGGATCGCCGAAATCGAGCTCCGCTTTTCCGTCTTTGCGCGGCACGGCGTACAGGGTCCGCACCTGCGTCGTTTCCAGGGGATCGGTCTTCGTCCTGCGCGCCATGCGGCGATGAACCGAAAAATCGTCGGCGATGTATACGACGGCCACGCAGGCGGCGGCTGCCATAAGGATCCAACCGAAAACGCTCCAAACCCGATTCAATGACACCCTCCCGGGCCCGCTCGCTGCAATTGTCGCCGTTTCCCGGGTTCACTCCGAGCGAGAACGACCGGCCCCCCAACATTCCAGGAAGGATTTTACAGGCTGCTACTGCGAACCGGTTCCGCTGAGCTGCACCGTTTCCGGTTTATCGTCTTCGTTGTTGGTAATCGAAACCTGGCCTTCACTCTTGCCCAGCTGAAGCGGGGAGAAGGTAACCACGATCTTGCAGCTAGCGTTCACGGGCAGACCCTCATTCATGGTTTCGCAGGTGGAATTGGGCATGATCGTAAAATCGCCCTTGATACCGATATTCGTGAGCACCACGGTGCGCGTCCCCATATTGGAGACAGTAATTTCCTGGGGAGCGCTGGCAATACCGAGCTTCTGCTCCGCGAAACTCAGCGTGGAAGGAGACATCGCTATTTCCGGACCTCCCAGCCTGCCGGTTCCGCTGAGTCGCACAGTCAGAGGGCTTCCCGCTGCGTCGTGAGCGATCGTAAGAGTGCCCGCAAAGGTCCGCGTGGCGGACGGCTTAAATACGATTTGAACGTCGCAAACATCGTTGGGCGCAAGAGAATCCGGCGGGCTGGGGCAATTGTTCGTCTGCGCAAAATCACCGTCCACGGAAATGCTCGTGATGTGAACCGGAGACGCGCCCGTATTAAAGACCGTGACCGTCTGCTGCGGTGTGACTTTGCCAGCCTGCATGTCTCCGAATGAAACAGAGTAGGAAGATAGAATGAGCGGTGAACGGTAGCTTTGCCCCGAAGCGACCTCCGATCTGCACGCAAAAAGGATAACCAGCAGAGTCGGCAGCACGAAGAAGCCGAGGCGGCAAAGCCGCGGATAGCTTGAACTTCTTAGAGACGACTTTGTAGCGATCAATTTCTTTCGACTCCTCATCCGAGCCGGGGAGCCGGGATCGGACCTCGTCAATATTTCCCGCTTCTTTATGACGCGAATTCCGCCAAAAAGTTGCAGGAAAACCCTAATGCGTCCGAATCTCGCGGAGAATGTTCATGAATTCCGCCCTGGCATCGGCGTCCACCCCAAGCCTGGCATAGGCGACGTGAAGAATGGGCGCGTCCTTGCGGCCGGAATCGGCAACGAATGGGAAGGGGCTGGTGCAGGCGATGGCCCAAAAGAAATCGGGCTGGCCGCCCTGTGAATTCGCCGGCAGGTGAAAACGCCTGGCGGCATCGCTGGTTACCGAGTTCATTCCC
>JBEKTG010000018.1:0-16959 GCA_049516275.1 Candidatus Acidiferrales bacterium | reverse complement strand
TAGCCATGGCTCAAGCTCCTTTGAGTTGTGGTCAGGGGCGTCGTGGTGCTCCAACACCGCGGCGTCCCGCTTACTTCTGGCGCTTCAGGAACTCATCGACCGCCTTGCGAATCAGCTTCCACCTCCCATCAACGCACGGGGCTGGTCTCCTGCCACACCGACGTACTGAGGAGACGATCAACAGAAAATGCGCCGGCTCCCCGGATCATTAGAAAAGCCACGATCGCGAGCACCAGCAGGTGAAACTCAAATCCTTCACCCTTTTGAGTGCCGGTCCAGTTCATAAAGAATCCGAAGACATGATGCACAGTCGTAATAGCAACCAGCATGTTCACGCCGATTCCAAACGCTGCGATTCGCGTCAGGAATCCGAATATGAGCCCTATCCCTCCGAAGAACTCTGCCACGATTGCCAAGAAGGCCAATGGAGCAGGAATATGCATCAGGCCAGTGAAGAAATGCATCGTACCTGTGAAACCGAAGCCTCCGAACCAACCCAACATCTTCTGCGCACCGTGCGCGAAAAAGACTATGCCCAGCATCAGTCTGAGAATCGATGTCGCTATGCTGTCATCTGTGGCGAATAGTCGACGAATCACCGTTTCACCTCCCTGCGTAAGTGTTAGTTACCTCGACATCAAGATAGATGCGGCACATTCTTGTTGAGATTCAACGTTTTAGATTGAATCTTCTATACCCCATATTACTCCATATCGAGTATTCTGTGACTTAATCTCGGATTCAAAAGGAGATAGCAGTTGGCGATCCCCGTTCCAAGTCCAAGCCGTGAACCGGCGACGCGTGTCTGGCTTGTAATGTGGAAGGCTGCCCACGCAATCGAGCAGAATGCAACTCGAAGCCTTTCTGCTTTGGGCCTCGGCCGCTCCGACTTTGCGGTATTGGAAGTGCTTCTGCACAAGGGGCCGCAGCCGGTGAATATCATCGGGAAAAAGGTGCTGCTCACCAGCGGTTCAATCACTGCCGCCGTCGATCGCCTCGAATCGAGAAAGCTAATCCGGAGGACGTTCAACCCGAAGGACCGTCGAAGCAGGATCGTTCAACTTACCAAAACTGGCCGGCATTTAATCGAACGAGCCTTCCAAAAACATGCGCTAGATCTGGAAGAGACCATGGCCGTATTGAGATCCGGCGAACGGGCGGAGCTAGTCCGGTTGCTCAAGAAGGTAGGAATGTGGGCAGCCGCGCGGCTTGATCCGCCTCGCGTCGGCGCTGAAGCGGACGGTTGATGCAGGCAGGCCCGCCACTGAGCCGGAACGTCCGTGAGCCTTCCCAGATAGCACGCGAAGGCGGTCAAAAAGGCTGCTGGAGGCTTCGGACCGGCAGCGCCGAGCTTAGTGCCCACCAGCGGCCTCACGCGGATCAAATTTTGGGACTAAATTGGGACTACCAGAAGGCCAAAAAAGGGGTTCAAATCGACCGTAAGCGACGCCGGATCAATGTGATTGAGATGTGCTACACGCCCACAGCGGAAACTGTCTAAGATTCTAGAGCATTTGCCGCCGTTCGAAAACTCCGAAACTCCGATTTGTCGCGAAACGCCTGCACGAGCGTACGAGTCATCAAGTTGTTTCTTCCCTCTCGCCTGAAATGTCGCGCGGAAGCGCAGTCCTGCTCGTCAACTCTATGACCAAGCCGCCTTGACGTTTTTATTTCCCGCGGCCACTATGGAGAATCGTTTCTCGCGGAGCGCGATGCCTGAAGGAAAAGGACTCCTGATCGTTTACACGGGCCCCGGCAAGGGCAAGACGACCTGCGCGCTGGGCACCGCATTTCGCGCGGTGGGGCAGGGGTTGCGCGTGCTGATGGTGCAGTTCATCAAGGGCTCGTGGCATTACGGCGAACTCGACGCTGCCAAGATGCTCGGTGACGACAAATTCGAAATTCGCCCCATGGGACGCGGCTTCGTGAAAGTTGGCGGCGCCGACACCGATCCCGAAGACGTCCGCCTTTGCGAACAGGCCTGGGACTTCGGTCGCGAACAGATCTACAGCGAGAAATACGATCTCGTCGTGCTCGACGAAATTAACTACGTCATCAGCTATAAAATGCTGGAACCCGATTCCGTGGTCGAGTCGCTGCAGAAGCGTCCCGAGCGCGTCCACGTGATTTGCACCGGGCGCAACGCGCATCCGAAGCTCGTCGAGGCGGCCGACCTCGTAACGGAAATGCGCGAGGTCAAGCATCCTTACACGAAAGGCATCCTCGCGCAGCGCGGTATCGATTACTAGCCATGGCTTGGTTCAAGCGCGACAAAAAGCCCATCGAGAATCCCACGCCCGTCGACGAGCGGCGCGTTCGCACCGAGGGCCTCTGGATCAAGTGCGGTTCCTGCCGCGCCACCATCTGGAAAAAGGATCTCGAAGCCAACTGGGAGGTTTGCCCCAAGTGCGATCATCACTTCCGCCTCAGCGCGCGGCGGCGCCTCGATCTGCTTTTCGACGACGAGCGCTGGACCGAGCACGACGCGGACCTTGCTTCGAGTGACCCGCTCCACTTCGCCGATACCAAGCCGTATGCCAAGCGTCTCGAGGAAGCCCAGCGCAAGCTCGGCATGAAAGACGCCGTCATCACCGCCCAAGGTAGCCTGAACGGCCGGCCGGCCATTTGCTGTTCGATGGAGTTCGGCTTCATTGGCGGATCGATGGGCGCTGTGGTGGGAGAAAAAGTCACCCGCGCGATTGAGCGCTCGCTTTCGCAAAAGCAGCCGCTCGTCGTTGTATCGTGCTCGGGCGGCGCTCGCATGATGGAAGGTGCGGTCAGCCTCATGCAGCTGGCAAAGGTTTCGGCGGCGCTCGCGCGCCTCGACGAGGCGCGGCTTCCTTACATTTCGGTGCTCACCGATCCCACCACCGGCGGTGTCACCGCCAGCTATGCGATGCTCGGCGATTTGAACATTGCCGAGCCCGGCGCGCTGATCGGATTCGCGGGGCCTCGCGTGATTGAGCAAACCATTCGCCAGAAGCTGCCCGAAGGTTTTCAGCGCGCGGAATTCTTGCTCGATCACGGCTTTCTCGATGCCGTCGTGCCGCGCCGCGACCTGAAGCCCTACATCTCCCGATCGCTCGACTTTTTCCTCCAGTAGGCGCCATGAACTACGACGAATCGGTTCACGCGCTGCTGACCCTCGGTCGTGAACTCGGCGCTCCGCGCCAGGCTCGTCTGGAAAAGTTCGGCCTCGAAAACATCGCCACGCTGGCCGGCGATCTTGGCAATCCTCAGCTTGCCGCACCCTGCACGCATATCGCGGGCACCAACGGCAAGGGTTCGACGGCCGCGATGCTGGAATCGATCCTCCGCGCCGCAGGACTGCGCACCGGCTTGTACACATCACCGCACCTCGAACGCATCAACGAGCGCATCCGCATCGACGGTCAGGATATCTCGGATGCGGACTTCGCCGCTCTATGGACGCGCGTAAAGGCCTCCATCGAAAAGTTAATGGCTTCCGGCGCGCTCGCCGCGCACCCGAGCTTCTTCGAATGCGTCACCGCGATGGCTTTCCTTGCCTTCGCCGAACATCGCGTCGATTTTGCCGTGTATGAAGTCGGAATGGGCGGACGCTTCGACGCCACCAACATCGTACAGCCCGAAATTGCGGTAATTACGCCGATCGATTTCGACCACGAGAATTTTCTGGGCCACTCGATCGAGGAGATCGCGGGAGAAAAGGCAGGCATCATCAAGCCGGGCGCGTGGGTGGTGACCTCGGCCGAACGCCCCGAAGCGCGGGCAGTCATCGCCCGGCGCTGCAAGGAACTCGATGCGCGATTATTTGAAGTGGACGATTGGTGGCGGATCGCCCGAATGGAAGATTTGGATGGCCGCTACCGCGCCGAAGTTTCCACGCCTGATTCGGAGGGGCTCCTCGTTGTCGAACCGCCCCTCCCCGGCCGCTTCCAGATTCGCAATGCCCTCACGGCCGCAACGGCCGCTCGCCTGCTGGCCCGTCGAGGCTTTCGCATCACAGACGAAGCGATCACACGGGGAATCGCCGCCACACGATGGCCGGGGCGCCTAGAACGCCTCGCCAGCCGCCCGGCGCTTTATCTCGACGGAACCCACAATCCCGCCGGTGCGCGCGAGCTGCTGAACTTCTGGAAGGAAAATTTCGCCGGGCGCCGCATTTTGCTCGTCTATGGCGCGATGCGCGATAAGGCCGTCGACGAGATCGCCGGTATGCTCTTCCCGCGCGCCGATACCGTCATCCTCACGCAGCCCCGCCAGCCTCGTGCCGTTTCGGCCTCCCTCCTAGAAGAGATGACTAGCCATCTCGCCGCCGAATTCCACGTCGTAGCCGATCCTTTCGATGCGCTCGAACGAGCACTCGAAATGGCCCATCCCGAAGACGCCGTTTTCGCCACAGGTTCGCTCTATCTTGTAGGAGATTTGCGCGCCTACTGGGCTAAACGAGCGGATCGGCGGAAGGCTCCGGAAACCTCTGCTCCACGCCAGACCTGAGCGGAAGCGCATTTCCATAAAGTGGATATCTCCCGTTCTAATTTTGGAAGCACTCTCGCTCCGTGCTCTCTGCAATAATTTTTCCAATTTGGCAGTTTCCACCCCGCGTGGTTCCGGTTAGCCTCGACCAGGTTGGGAAAGCGGCACATTCGTAAACTTTTCACAAATGGCAGGCAGCCTATCTGGTGGTTTCGCGTCTAAGTAACCGTTCGAGGGGGTGTGATGAAGCGAGATGAGCGGCGGCAAAAGCTTGAATCTTTCGGGCGAGGACCCGCTTTACTTTCGGCGGCGCTGCGGCCGCTTCCCAAGAAGATGTGGCTCTACCGCCCGGCGCCGGACCGCTGGAGCATCCACGAAATCATTCACCATCTGGCGGACAGCGAAGCAAGCGGTTACGTGCAGTGCCGCACGTTCATTGCGGAGCCCGGCAGCCGCTTCCTCGAGTTGAACGCGGTCCGCTGGGCGGATTCGCTGGGCTACTTCCATCAAAGCACCAGCGAAGCGATCGAAATTATCCGCAGGCTGCGCAAAATGACGTACGGTCTCCTCGTCAGCCTCCCGGAGTCGGCATGGTCGTACGCGCTCGAAGACGCGAATAGCGGAGAAATGTTCCTCGAACACTGGCTCGACCGCCAGGAGCGGCACATCCCCCATCACATCGACCAGATCCATCAGAATTACCAGTTCTGGCTAGAGGCGAACCCGCCACGAAAAGCCCCGCTCTCCCAACCGCGGCCCGTCGCAGAGCCGCGCCGCTCCCTGCTTTCGCTCGGCGTGCGGTAACCTAACGAGGTCGCGCTTCTTAAGAGCGCGCCCGCGTCGCCATTGCCGGTTTTTCCGCACCGATGTTACGATAGCCATTCATGACCCCTGAAATAAAAGCCAGGCCCCGCGTCGGTGTCCCGTATCGCACTCGCAAAGAAGAGCTTACGGGCGATTTCACCATAATTGAAAAATATGTCACTGCCATCAATCGCGCCGGGGGAGAGCCGGTGGTGATTTCTCTGGGCCGTTCCCGGGCGGAGGTGGACCACATCGCCAAAACTTTGGACGCGATCTTGTTGTCTGGCAGCCCCTCGGATCTGGATCCCTCTCTTTTTCATTCCGAGCGCCACGCCCAAACCGCGCCCGCCGACCCGGATCGGGAGCGGACCGATTTCGCCCTTCTCGAACATGCCTTCGCACAAAACAAACCGCTTCTCGCCATTTGCTACGGCATCCAGAGCCTCAATGTGTTTCTGGGCGGCACTCTTCTCCAGGACATTCCCAGCGAAGTTGGCACGAAGATCGAGCATGAATGGGACGACGAAAATGGCGCGCCGGAAACCTTCCACCCGATCTGCATCGAGCCGGGCTCCCAGTTGGCACAAATAGCCGGTGCGGACGAGGCGCTCGTCAACAGCTCGCATCACCAATCCGTTCTCGAACCGGGCCGCAACCTTCGCGTGGTCGCGCGTTCAGAGGATCAGGTAATTGAAGCGGTGGAATGGACGGGCGGCGGCCCCTGGGTCGTGGGCGTGCAATGGCATCCCGAACGCATTGCCGACAAAGACCCGCTCGCGCGGGATTTGTTTCGCACTCTGATCGCAGCGGCGCGCAAAGCGCCGGTTCAAGCCTAGCGCGAAGCGAACGCGGCTCGGCTGCATGGTGCCAGCCTGCTCCTTTTTTCTGCTGTTGAATCGCCTCAGTCGCTTCGAGAGCAATCGTCAGTAATCATCAGTAATTGTTTTGGGGGGATCCATGATTTCGCTGGCAGGCAAAGCGGCACTCATCACGGGCGGCTCGCGCGGCATTGGCGCGGCCACGGTAAAGCTTTTCGCGGAGGCCGGCGCCGATGTCGTCTTCAGCTACCATTCCAATCGCGAAGCCGCCGCCGCCGTCGAGCAGGAAGCGCGCAAGCACGGCACGCGCATCGAATCATGCAAGTCGGACCCGGGCAAAATGCCCGACGCGAAAAAGCTCGTTGAGTTTTCGCGCGAGCGGCTGGGGCGCGTCGACATCCTTGTCGCCAATGCGGGGATTTGGAATGAGAGGGAAGCGCCCATCGAAAAACTGCGCGAGGAAGACTGGGACGAGATGGTTCGCGTGAACTTAAAAGGCGTATATTCCGTGATCCACTATGCCGTTCCGCACATGATCGAGCAGCAGGGCGGCAGGATCGTCGCTATCAGCTCCACGGCGGGGCAGCGAGGCGAGGCCTTCCACACTCACTACGCGGCCACAAAAGGGGCTATCATTAGCTTCGTCAAAGGCCTCTCGACCGAACTCGCGCGCCACAACATTCTCGTCAATTGCGTGGCGCCCGGATGGGTGGATACAGACATGTCGTCTCCCGTGCTGAAAACAAAACGCGGCGCAAAAGCCGTGACGGCTTCGATCCCCCTGAATCGTGTTGCCAACCCCTCGGAAATCGCCGGTCCCATCCTTTTCGCCGCTTCCGATCTGGCAACCTTCGTCACCGGTGAAGTGATCAATGTGAATGGAGGTTCTGTCCTGTGCGGATAACCTGGCGTTCCATTCGGCAGTGTACCCTCTGCTTCGTCGCGATGTCGTCTGTTGCCATGCCGTTCACCACCGCCCGCTCCGCGTCCGCGCAGGAGACGGTGGTGTTGATGCCGGAGGAAAGCGCTGCCAAGGCCAAGCAGTTGCTCCAGCAGGCCGTCGACGCGCTCGGCGGAAGCGCCTACCTGGATATGCGCGATATGACGTGCACCGGCCGCGCCAGCCAGTTCGGGCATTCCGGAGAGCTCAATGGCTTTGAGACGTTCATCAATTACGTCGAGCCGCCCACCATGGACCGCACCGAGAACCTTCCCCAGCGCAACATTATCGACGTCTACAACGGCGACATGGGCTGGACGCTTGACCGCGGCGGCGTGGCCGAAGCGCCGGTCACCGATCTCGCGCGCTTTCAGGACAACGTCCGGAAGGATATTTTCAATATCCTGAAAAATCGCGTTCACGAGGACGGCATGATCCTCCGCTACGCCGGCGTGGACATCGTGGACCTGCACGAAGTCGACTGGGTGGAACTCGTGGACGCCAATGACAGCACCATCCGCATCGCCATCGCCAAGGACTCGCACCTCCCCATCCGCAAAACGGTTCAGACCCGCGATCCAAAAACGCGCAATGTCACCGAAGAAATCGAGCTATTCTCGAATTACCACCCCATAAGCGGGATCGAGACACCCTTCCAGATCGAGCGCGATCGGAACGGTTTGAAGATCTATCAAATCTTCTTCGATAAGTGCGACTACAACACCGGCTTGCCGGCCTCGATGTTTACCAAGGAATCGCTCGACGAGCGCTGGGAAAAGATAGGCAAGAAGGAAAGAGCCAAGGAAAAGAAGGAAGAGAAAAAGGAAGCGAAAGCTTCCTCATCGTCAAACTAGCTGTTCCCGCGGAAGTTGAATTCCCCAATCTCCGCGCCGCTCTACGCCTCCCCTGATTTTCTTTTGCGATGCAGTTTCACGGCGGATGTTCGCAGCGTTTCCGGAATGTTTTTATTCGTCGTCAGCTTCACCAAATCCGTGGAGGTCAGCCGGGGAAACAGGTGCAGCGAAATATCGAGCGGCGTTTTCGGATTATTGATCAGATTCTTCACCACGACGTAGTTCTTCATGAAGTTTCGCAGGCCGGCGATCGTCCGCAGCACTTCCTTGGATAAATTCGTCATGGCGGCAAACCCTTCCACTTCGGAATCGGTCAGTTTCGGCGATTGCAGCACGCTGCGTTGCACCAGCTTGTTGGGGTCGCGGATCAGCATGAGCCGCTCCGTCTTGCCGCCCTTAAGGGCCATGCTGAGTCGCTGGGCCACGCTCATGTGCGCGACGCGCTGCATCAGGGTTTCGCGCCTGGCCGCGTCCGGTTCGATTTCCGCTGCGGCCTCTTCGAGATCGGCCACCGAGAGTGCGCCCTTGGTCATTTCATCGAGGAGCAACCGTTGTTCCGCGGTCGGCGCTGAAGACTGCAGTACTCCCGACACCAGCGCGGGGTCCTCGCTGAATCGTTCGAGATTATCGAGCAGAGCTTGAATGCCATGGGTGGTCAGGTCCCCGGCCAGGCGCGTGACATAAGATGTGGGGCAACCGGCGTTCTTTGCCAGCGCGTCCGCGATTCCGGGTCGCGTCCCAAGATTCTCGGCGCAATAGCGAAAGAGCAAGGGGTCGGAATCCGAGCGCTCCAGCGCCTTGATGAAATAGTCCACCGGCTGCGTCAGCAGCACATTCAGTGCTCGCTCGGCCACCGAAGGGTCCGGATCAGCCGCGAGTATGGCGAGCACTTCGACGCGGTCCTCGGGCGTGAGCGAGACTCCTCCCGAGCACACCGCCATCTTTTTTTCCAGCGTTTCGGGTTTGAAGAGACTTCGCTGCGCTAATGCGGGCGTTGACGTAAGAGTGGGCATGGCCGGCCTTCCTGGCGGCCGCGCGCGGGATCGAGCAGCCGCGCGGCCGGAAGACTGATTTTCCCACGCGCTTGCGCGTTGCGGCCGGGAGCGCGCCCCTTGCGTGTCCAATACTCCACGTTCGCCGGTGCGGGATCGTCCGGCCAAAGATCGCCGGCATCCTTGATGGAAAGCGAATCTTATGGACGCATGCGCGCCGATCCGTCTACCATTTGTGCGTTTTCATCTCACGGAGGAATCCATGGCCAAAGGATACTGGGTCACTTTTTACCGCGAGGCCCCGAAACCCGACGCACTCGCCGAATACGCCCGACTGGGCACCATCGCCATTCAAGGCGGAGGGGGACGCTTCATCGCGCGCGGCCCTGCCGTGAAGACTTTCGAGAACGGTTTACAGCAGCGATCCGTCGTAATCGAGTTTGAAAGCGTCGAAAAAGCCATCGCCGCCTACCAGAGCCCGGCGTATCAGGAGGCGCTGAAAGCTCTGGGGACCATCGACAGGGAAGTGCGGATTATTGAAGGAGTCTAGCAGCTGCGCAGGTCTTGACCCATGCGAACTAGCGGGCTGCAGTTCCGGTTCCTTTTAAGTCTTCCCGGCTGAGCGACACAGTGCCGCCGTGCCGGCCGGTTGCGTCGAAAGGCACGGGTTCGCCATTGAGTCGCAGCTTCGTGGCACTTGGTTCGTTCGAGGTCACTTCAAAGCCGTCACGGGCCTGAAAGTTCTTGGGGTCGTCGGAATGGAGTCGCCCCTTGAACAACAATTTGCCGTCGCCCATCACGCGAATCACGCTGGTCTTGCTGGTCTCAAGCCTCAGCTTTAGAAATTCCGGCACGGCGGGCGTAGGTGGAACGGTTGCTGCTGCCGGAGCGGGCGAAGGCTCAGGGGTGAGCCCGGCCGCAGGGACTGTCTGAGTCGCGGCCGGATCGGGAGCGGTATTCGTCGGAATGGCCGGGGGCTGCGGGGCATTCGTAACCGCCACGCTGGCGGGCACTTTTGGACTCGCTGCTGCCGCCGCTGCCATTGCGTCTTCAACCCGTTTTTGCCGTTTCAGGAAGAGCTTGTGATGGATAAACCACGCAGCTCCAACGATCACCACCAGCAGAGCCGCGATCGCCATGATCGCAGGACGGTAATCCCGCGGCATCGCCCCGCTCGGCTGCGCCATCAGTTTCGCTTGCGATTCGCCGCCGGTTTCCTGCGCGTATTCGGCGACCATCCCGTCTTCGTCGAGCCCCAGAAAGTGCGCCGTTGCGCGCACGAATCCCCGGTTAAAAGCGCCTCCGGGCAATTCGTCCCAGCGTCCGTTCTCGAGGGCTTCCAGAAAGCTTGTTTTGATGCGGGTAGCCGCGGCGATCTCGTCGAGAGACACGCCCCGCAACTCCCGCTCGCGTTTTAGGTGTTCACCGAAAGGTGATGACGACATTCTTCGAACCGGAAACCAAGAAAAAATATAGGCGTCGGCCAGCGGAGTGTCAATCGTCAGGGCAAATTCTTCGGCTATTGTCTCCTAGCCCATTGGTTTTTTGGCACTTTGCTTGCTTTGAGGATTGCGGTGGGTGAAAACGGTTCACTATAATGCCAATGTTGCCAGACAAGCCCACGTACGCCAAGCAATCCTCCCCTCCCGACGCGCTGCGGAGGGCTACGGACGCTAAGCCCTTCTCTGGCACCGAGCGGCGGCGTAACCCCAGCGGCCCTTTTGATTTGCCAGACGGCGGCGAAGTCAGCCTGTTCCACGAGCTAGGTAAGGCGCTCACCTCCTCGCTCCAGCTCGATCAGGTTCTCCGTACCATAATGGAAAAAATCAACGAGGTCCTGCGCCCGGATACCTGGTCGCTGCTGCTCATGGACCTCGACCGCAACGAGCTTTACTTCCAGATCGCCACCGGCAAGGGCTCCGACGCGCTGAAAGATGTTCGTATCAAAGTGGGGCAGGGGCTTGCGGGATGGGTTGCTCAGTCAGGCGAGGCTGTGGTTGTTCCCGACACTACGAAGGATTCCCGTTTCTTCTCGCAGGTCGATGAAAAGACGCGCATGGAAACGCGCTCCATCGTCGCGGTTCCCGTTCGCTTCCGCGAACAATGCCTCGGAGTCATCGAACTTATCAACTGCGTCGGTCCGGAAGGCGTTTTCAGCCAGCGCGATCTGGCCTTGCTCGAAGCTCTGGCGGATTACGCGGCCATCGCCATCGAAAACGCGCGCCACGTCCAGCGCATCCACGAGCTCACCATCACCGACGATTGCACCAGCCTGTACAACGCCCGCCACTTGAATTTCATGCTCGATACGGAGATCTACCGCTCCCATCGCTACGCCTTCGAGTTTTCGCTGATCTTCATCGACCTCGATCATTTCAAGGCCATCAACGACACCTATGGCCACTTGATCGGCTCCAAGCTGCTCTCTGAAATCGGCGAGGCCATCAAAGACAAGTGCCGCATGATCGACCTGGCTTTCCGTTACGGCGGCGATGAATTCGTGATCCTGCTGCCGCAGACCTCCAAGGAAAACGCCCTCGGCGTAGCCCGCCGCTTGCACAAGCTCATCCGCGAAACCGTCTGGCTGAAGGACCCTGGCCTCAACGTCAACATCACCGCCAGTGTCGGCGTCGCCGCCTACCCCAGCGATTCGCGCACTAAAGCCGAACTCCTGCATCTGGCCGACGAAGCCATGTACTTCGTCAAGAACACCACCCGCGATAGCGTCGCCGCCTCCGGCGAAGAAACCGCCCGCAGGCTGGACTCCCGCTGATTCGATTCTTCGTTGCGATGCCTTGGTACCGCAGTCCCCAGAATGGAAGGCTAAATCAGGATTGCCTCGACGCAGCCGCGACCCCGTCCACTGCGGCAATTGAGTCAGCTGCATCGCCCGAGGAGGGCGCCTTCGAGCAGAGTTCGACGGCTTCCCCGATTCGCTGTGCCTCCTGGTTCTTCGTCGCCTGCCACTTCGCGAACTCCGCTTTCTCGCGCGCCACTTCGTCCCGATTGCGCTGGATGCGCTCCAGGTTCTGCGCCACGATGCGGTCAGTTTCCGCCTGAATCTGCAGATTAACCTCAGCCTTCCGCGCCCAGTATTCCTCGAAGCTCTTCCGCTGGCCGGCCTCGTACGCGTCGAGGGCGTCCCGGCGCAACGCCGCATCGCGCAGCACTTCCTCCACCGAGATGCTGGCCGCGTCGAGCGCCATCAGGATCGCCGCGCGCTTGGCGTCGCTGGCCAGCCCGCGCATGTGGTCGCTGCGAATCATCTCGACGACCTTGCTGATGCTATATCCCATCCTCGGATTCAAAATCCCGGCGGCGCGATAAATATCTTCCAGCGATTGCAGATCGCCTTGCGACCTCGCGAGACCGTTCGCGCCGCCGTTCGCAGCGGGCTTGCCGATTAAAATATTCTCATCGCTCGCGCTGCCATCCGAGGCCAAGCCGCTATCGCTTTTTCCATTCGGCGACTCCTCTTTTTGGCGCTTGAACGCCATTCCGAGCCAGTTCGTTGACATGGGTCTCCTTTCTTTGTCAGGGGAAGGCGGGACAGGCGGAACCTCCAGAATGGGAGAATCCTTGGCGGAGCTCGTTGAACCCTCGTACCCTTTTGAAACGCTCTGCGTTTCTTCCTTTGTGACCGGACCAGCTCTGCCAGCGTGGTGCACTTCGGCTGGTGCGGCGGCGACGGGGGAAATATTCCGTTCCCGCCATTCAATAATCCTTTGAATGCCCAGGACGTAATCCATGCCGTCCCTTCGGCAGTATTTCGTGACGCCCGCAATCTCCTCCCAGGGCCGTTTCACCCACACCGTCGCCCCAACGCCGATAGCCGTATTGACTCGAATGCACGCACCGGAACGGGACGTATCTTCCATCCGTGCCCGAATCGGACTGTGCTTGCTCCCGTCAGGCTCTTCCCACGACACCTCGACCAACGCCATCATGGCCGTTCTGGGCTCTGCCCGAATTCCACTCATGCTCTGTACTATCGGCAGCGTATCAAGGCACTTCAGAGCCGGTCGAACTGCCGTGGGAACCTTTTCCTTCGCTTGACTGTGGGCCCGCGTCTTTGTAATCTCTGCGCCGGCGGGTAAGGAGCGACCATCGCTATGAACTCAAAAGTCATAAACAAAGCTTTTCCATACAGAATTAGGCAACTGGGGATCGCCTGTATGCTGTTGGCAATCCCCCTGGCGGCGAGTTCCACGCGCATCTATGTCGCGAACACAGCCGGAACCAGCGTTTCGGTCATTGACCCGGCCAAAGGCAAAGTCGTGCAGGAGATTGGAGACATTCAGGTGCCGGAGTCGGTGGCCGTCTCCCCGGACGGGAAGCGCGTCTACATCTCTCAGTGGACCGGCAAGGTTCTCACCGTGGTAGATCGCAAATCGGGAAAGAAAATTAAAGATGTCCCCGTTAGCGGACACTCCCACGATGTAGCGGCTACCAAAGATGGCAAGTGGGTGTTGGTCTGCAACGCGCAGAATCCCGGAGCGCTGGACATCGTCGACGCCCATACCCTCGAGCTGGCAAAAACCATCCCCATGAAAACGAAGCAGCACGACGTGGTCGTGACTCCCGACAGCCGATATGCGATCACCACCGCCGAAGGCCAGCCCGTGATGACGGTGATCGATCTCCAGACCCAGGCAATCGCCTGGGAGCATCAATTCGACATGGGCACGCAGGTGGCGGCCATCGAACCAAACCCCGACGGTTCCGCCCGCCGCGTGTTCGTGCAACTGAACCGCCTCCGCGGATTTGCCGTGGTCGATTTCGCCACTCACGAAGAAGTGGCGAGAATCACGCTACCGGACGATGAGCCAGCGATCAAAACTAGCATGTCGGGCCACGGCATTGCCGTTTCGCCCGACGGCAAATGGCTTTGGAACGCCAGCAAGACCTACGACGCCGTATTCATTTATTCTCTGCCGGACATCAAGCTCGTGGGGCGCGTCCACTTGCCGAAGCTGATGCCGCCGGGGCACGACGCGCTGAGCGGCTCGCCCAACTGGATCACCTTCACTCCCGACAGTAAGAAGGCCTACATCATCAACGCGATGGATCGGTCGGTCTCCGTCGTCGATGTGAAAACACTGCAGGTAACAGGGCGCATTCCCGTCGGGGAAGAGCCCAGCCGGATGACATTGTTCGCGGGGCGCTAGAATCGCACGCTCTGTAGTCGCAACCGTATTCGAAAAAGATCGCGGGGAGAAGATTTGATAGTGCCTCGGCGTCTGACTTTTGTCCCTTGGAGGCGATTTGTGAAGCCTGGAATTTTCGCAAAAGAAGTTGCAGCACTCTTTTTTTTGTTGATGGTTGTCTTCAGCGCGGCTCGGCTGGGCGGGGCGCCCGCCAGGCAGGATGCCGCCAAGTCCGCGCCGCCCCTTGACTACGAGGTCTTCAAAGCGCGCATCGAGCCCATTTTCCTGAAGAACCGCCCGGGCCACTCCCGCTGCTACTCCTGCCACGGATCGGGAAACGGGCCTCAGTACCTGGTTCCGCTATCGCCGGGCAGCACCACCTGGAACGAGGAGCAATCCCGCCAGGTCTTCGAGAACGTCTCGAAGCTCGTCGATCGAGACAATCCCGCGAATAGCAAGCTGCTGCTTCGCCCGCTTTCGCCGTTGGCCGGTGGCGACTTGGTGTGGGAGCACAGCGGCGGCAGGCAATTTGAATCCAAGGATGATCCGGACTGGCAGGCCATGGCAGCATGGGCCGGCGCGGGAAAGTAAAGTCACTTCCAAAGCGTCAAGATCGACCCCATCGCCACCATGGTCACGAACCGGTAGCCCGCATTGATGGCAAAATATTTGAACGGCCGGTGTTCGTAAGTAACCGAAGCGATCATCACCGCGGCGACAAAACCCAGCCAGCACCAGAACGTCACCAGCAGGCCCTGCGCCAGGTTGTCGGCGCCGGCATACCGGATGGCATGGGCCAGCACAAACGCCATCGCCGTCGAAGCGAACAAATCTCCCACCAGCGCAGTCGGCAGTCCTTTGTCGAATTCGGCTTTGTTCACTCCCGACATCGCCAGCCACGGCTTTATGAACAGCGCCGGCGAATACCAAATCCCCCCAATTACGAAGTTAGTGACCACGGCAACGGCCAGCGCCCACCAATTCATTGTCACCGTCTGCATTTGTCGCTGCTCCTTCCAATCTGTCTGGCCTTCAGTCGATCCCGGAATGGGAGGAGAGCATAACACCGCCGGAGCGAAACCGAAGCCTTGCACAAACTACCCAGAATTTGCGGGATTAAAATGGACTGGCATCCCGCTTGACCGCGGGCCTTCGAATCTTTATCTTCTTCGGGGGGTAAATCCATGCAACCAGGTGCGTTGAAACGTTTGAGAATCGCGATTCTCGCCGGCGGCCTCTCGGCCTCGCTCGCGGTGGCGGCGTTTGCACAGTACAGAATGACCGTCAACAAAGACCGGCTGATCAACGCGCAGAATGAGCCGCAAAACTGGCTCATGATGAACGGCGATTACGGCGCGCAGCGTTACTCCAAGCTTTCCGAGATTAACCGGGAAAACGTCAAGAACCTCCACATGGTGTGGGCCCTGGCGCTCGGTGGCATGCAGGACATCGGACAGAACGGCCCGGAGAACGAACTGAATCCCCTCATCGACAACGGTTTCATGTACACCTCGGACGGCTGGGGCACCCTTTATAAGATCGACGCCCGCGAAGCCAACCGCGGCCAGTTCGTCTGGGTCACTGATCCCGGCGTAAAGCATCAGGGCAACAACTCACGCACGCGAGGCGTTGCGCTTTGGGAGGACCTGGTAATCGCCGCTCTTCCCGACGGCCGCGTCATCGGCGTGAAGCAAGACACCGGCGAAATTGCCTGGGACAAGATGCTGGCCACCACCAACGAATTCGGCACGCGCGAGCGCTTCGACTCCGCGCCTTTGGTCGTCGACGACAAGGTCCTCGTCTCAAACGGAGCGGGAGACGCCGGAACGCGCGGCTGGGTCGCGGCTCTCGACGCACGAACAGGTAAAGAACTGTGGCGCTGGTACGTGATCCCCAAACCCGGCGATCCGGGCAGCGAAACATGGAAGGATAAGAATAATGCCTGGAAAACCGGCGGCGGTGGCATCTGGCAGACCGGCTCCTACGATCCTGGCACGAGGCTCACGATCTGGGGCACCGGTAACCCGGTTCCGATGTTCGATCCCGAGGGGCGCCCCGGCGACAATCTCTACACCGACTCAGCCGTGGCTCTCAACGTCGACACCGGAAAGCTCGCCTGGTACTTCCAATACACGCCCAATGACGGCTGGGACTATGACGAGATCGGCGTCCACATGCTCTACGACACGATCCTCGACGGCCGGCCCCGCAAGGTGGTCGCCCACTTTGGCCGCAACGGGTTCTTCTACACGCTCGATCGCACCAACGGAAAGTTCATCAAGGGCGCTCAGTACGTCAACGATCTGAACTGGACCAAAGGCCTCAATCCAGAAACCGGCAAGCCCATCGACTACGATCCTAAGCTCGACGTGCAAACCTACAATCCCGCGGCGCGGCAGCTTCGCGGCGATCCGGAAAAGCGTACCTGCCCCACTTGGCACGGTGGCGTCGCGCATCAGCCCACCGCGTACAATCCCATCAAGCACATCGCCTACGGCGTGGGCGTGGAAGGCTGCTACTCGCAGAACGGCGCCGCAGTGGCGTTCCTTTCGCCCAACGGCGGCCTCGACAGGAAGAACAGCCAGAAGTACACCTACAGCAGCGACCTCTACTACGGCTCGATAACGGCCTTCGACACGATCAGCCACAAGGTCGTCGCCAAAGCCGTGACGCCCATCGAAATTCGATCCGGCGCCACGGACACGGCGGGCGGCCTGGTCTTCACAGCGCTCCAGGATGGCTGGGTTGTGGCCTATAACGACGAGACGCTCGAGGAACTCTGGCGGTTCAACGTGGGCACCGCGCTGAAGGGCGCCCCGGTCACCTACGCGATCGGACCCAAGCAATACGTTGCCGTTCAAGCAAGCGGACGCCACCTGCATCCCGTGAAATACGACAACTTCCAGGATTCCAGCTACCTGTTCGTTTTTGCGCTGAATTGATTTT
>JBEKTG010000017.1:0-17047 GCA_049516275.1 Candidatus Acidiferrales bacterium | reverse complement strand
CTGCACCGTACTCAATCAGCCCGACAGAATCATGCGCTCGGCTCGCGAACGGATGCATTCGCTGCTGGGAGCCGTTCCGGAACTGCTGATGCCCGCCACCGAGCGGGCGAATCGCGCAGTTCTTGAGCAAATGGGCCACGGGTCAAGAGCAGCGGCCGATCTTCTCAGCGAGGCTGCGTTTCCACTGATTGTCCGGCCGGTCGATTCCCATGCCGGACGCTCTCTCGCGAAGCTCGACGAGCCCTCCTCGATCGCAACTTACCTCGCGGGGCAGCAGGAGACGGAATTCTTCGTCTCCCGATTTGTGGACTACCGGAGTTGCGACGGCTTGTTTCGCAAATACCGGGTCATGTGGGTCGATCGCAGGGCTTATCCCGTGCACATGGCCATTTCCGATGGTTGGAAAGTCTGGTACTACAACGCCGGGATGGCTAACAGCGAGGCCAAGCGAGAGGAAGAAGCTCGCTTCATGGCGGAGTTTGACAACGGCTTCGCGCGAAGGCACGCGAGGGCGCTCGAGGCCATCGAGGAGCGGTTCGGGCTCGAATACTTTGGGATCGATTGCGCAGAATTGCCAGACGGCAGGTTGCTGGTATTTGAGGGCGGCGTGGATCTGGCCGCGCACGATATGGACCGGCCGGATGTCTACCCCTACAAAAGCGCGCACATGCAGAAATTGTTCGCGGCGTTTCGCGAGATGTTGAAACACAAAAGCGTGAGAGACGAGGTAACCGTATGAAGCCGAGTTCACACGTGGAGGAGCGCATCGAAGAGCGTCCGGCTCGGCCGAGGGCCGTGGCGGATATCGAAGAACCGAACCTCGATCCGGCCGATTGGTCAAGCGCCCGCGCACTCGGCCATCGCATGCTGGACGACATGTTCGATTATCTGCAGGATATCCGCCGCAGGCCGGTGTGGCAGCCTATACCGAACGATGTCCGCATCAAATTTCGCGAGCCTCTCCCAGTGAAGCCGACTGCGTTGGGCGCCGTCTATCGCGACTTCACCAACTCCATCCTTCCGTTTTCCGCGGGGAATGTGCACCCGGGTTTCATGGGATGGGTTCACGGCGGAGGCTCGGTGGTGGGGATGCTTGCCGAAATGCTCGCAGGAGGACTGAACGCGAATCTCGGGGGCCGCGATCACATGCCCATCGAGGTGGAGAGCCAGGTTACCGAGTGGGCGCGCCAGATGTTCGGATTTCCAGAGGGCGCTTCGGGGCTGTTTGTGACCGGTTCGTCCATCGCCAATTTCGTGGCCCTCCTCGTCGCGCGACACAGCGCAAATAAACGCAGCGGGGCAGCGAAGGATGTTCGCGCCGACAATCGCCTGGTCGCTTATACCTCCAGTGCCGCGCACGGCTGCATCGCCAAAGCCATGGATATGAGCGGCCTGGGAAGGGCGGCACTGCGCTGCATTCCGGTAGACGCCATGCATCGAATAGACATCGGCGAATTGCAACGCGCTATCGCGGGCGACAGGAATGCCGGGCTCACTCCTTTCCTGATTGTGGGGACCGCGGGCACGGTGGATATCGGCGCAATCGACGATCTCAGCGGGTTAGCTGCGGTGGCAGCCGAGCAGCATCTCTGGTTTCATATCGACGGAGCGCTCGGAGCGCTGGCAATTCTTTCACCGGATCTTGCGCCCAGGCTCCAGGGGATCGAACGAGCGGACTCAATAGCCTTCGATTTTCACAAGTGGGCGCAGGTGCCCTACGACGCCGGATTCCTGCTCGTGCGCAACGGACAAGAACACCTTGAGACTTTCTCCTCACCGGCGGAGTATCTGCGGCGGGAAGCGCGCGGACTGGCGGCAGGTTCGCCGTGGCCCTGCGACCTCGGTCCCGATCTTTCGCGGGGATTTCGCGCGCTCAAAACCTGGTTCACAATTAAAACGTATGGAAGCGCGCAATTGGGCGCCGTAATTTCCCACACTTGCGCCCTCGCCCAATATCTCCGGCAGCTGGTGGAGCAAACACCCGAACTCGAACTCGCCGCGCCGGTGCAGCTGAATATCGTGTGTTTCCGGTACCGCTGCGACGGAAGCGATTCGGTGAACGCCGAAATCGCCGCGGATATTCAGGAGTCCGGCGTGGCCGCTCCATCCACCACGACGATCGACGGGCGGCTCGCCATCCGCGCGGCGATTGTGAATCACCGCACGAAAGCGCGCGATATCGACGCGCTGATTGCCGCCGTCCTCAGGGCCGGCCGCAAAAGGCACAGGGTGACAGCGGCAAGGTTATAGCGGAAGTCAGCTTCGTTGCGAAGATCCGCCGATCGAGAGTTATTCAGAGAAGCTCGGGGCCGCCTGAGTGCAATCCTGTCCATTCACCAGATACCGTCGACGCTCTATAGTCATTTACTTGAGTTGCGCGCTGGACAACCGCAATGCCATTCAGGACCTGCTCTGCGGGCAATTTCGTTGTGAAGGGGGCGGGAGGGGCGTACGATGCGCGGGACAGTCCAAATGGAAAACGCCGATTTAACCCGCCCAAATCGGACGGAGAATTGTCAATGATGCCCAGGCCAATTCGAAAGAGAATGGCGTTTTTTGCGGCCACGCTTGCAGCAGCCCTGGCCTTATCAGCCGCCTCCTACGCACAGAGAAGAGCTGCGCCGCCGGGTGAGGCTTCCGTTTCCCCAGAGGAAGCCTTTTACAGTGGCTGGAATCACGAGCGGGATCCTCAAAAGAAAACGCAGGTTGGCGAAAAATTTGTCCAAAGCTATCCAACGAGCAGACACAACCAAGAGGTGTACGATCAGCTTCTCTTAGCCTACAACGCAAAACAGGACTGGACTAATTTCTATACGGTCTCAGACAAAGCCATTGCGCAATTTCCCGACGACGTTACAGTCCTGGCGTTGACCGGCTGGGTGATCCCTCACCTTTACAGCGCCGACGACCCGGATGCGGATAAAAAGCTGGTCAAGGCCGAGGCCTACGAAAAACATGCACTTGAGGTGATCCCTAAACTTGTGAAGGCTCCTGCCGCGAAGCAGGAAGAATTTGCGTCGATCCAGAAGACCATGCTGACGATGGCATACAGCGGTCTGGGCCTGGTATATTTCCGAAAGACCAACTATCAGGACTCGGTCAAACAGCTCCAGCAGGCAACGCAAACTGCTTTATCTCCGGATCCAATTGATTTCTACGCCTTGGCCGTCGGGCTCGAACACCTAGGCCGCTATGGTGACGCGGCGGATGCCTATCAGAAATGCAGCGAAATAGCGGGCAACGTAGAGACTCTTTGCAAGGCTTCGGCGGAGCGAATAAAAGGCCAAACGGCAACAGCTAAGTGAATGCGGGCAACTCCGGGCTAGGAGGCCACTTGGCCGCTAACAGCCGGCGGCGCGAGCGACGCAGCCGCGAGTGTCCCGAGTGTTTTCACGGTTTCTGTTTTGACGACACTCTCGTTATCGCACAGGATCTTTCTGACGCGTCGCTTTTACGCCTGTTAGAATCCCGATTCCTAAAAGGACGACCGAGCCCACCGCAATCCAGTGTGCAGGCATGTGCAGCAAGTATGCGGCATAAATCAAGCCTCCTATCACTATCGCGAACCCAATCGAATAAAGGCCGAATGACATAGCATCTCCTTTCTGAGAGAAGCATTCCCGCGAACGTCCGCGTACATAGAAACCGCCACCCTCTTAGCTCGTTTCCGATTTCGCCTTACTAAATGCGTCTCGTCCCGCACTTACGGCATCGAGGATTCGATTCCGGCCTTCATCGATCCAATCTCCGACTTGCCGACCTGTCTGCCTGACCTTCGAATTCACCGTGTCCATCCCGTTCTTACTTTGGGTCGAAATCCACTCACGCGTATCGTCGCCGGACCGAGGAGCCAAGAGTATTCCAGCTACAGCACCGATCCCAATTCCAGCCATTAGCCAGGCAAAGCCCGGCAGTGGACCATCGGATTGTATGTTCACGTTCACATCGTCATTCTTGTTTTCCATTTCGCTCCCCTTGGGTGACAACCGCCGTGCATGTAACCCGAGACTGCCGGGTTCGGGATAGCGGTAGCCATGACTGTGCACGCCTCGCCGGGCTCATGGATGTCCCGTTCCGTACACTCCAACTGAGAAGGTACCACCGCTTCTGAGCAGGCGCCCTGAGAGCGGAGCCCGAACAACATTCTGCTGCCGTGTGCCAAAGCGGATAGATACGTCGCTTAAGATCAGTCAGGGTGGATCTGCGCAATCGGTCCCGCACAAGGCGGGGAATAAACAACGGTCGTATTCGAAGCGGAGAATCCCCTGAAGCGAGGATGAGAGAGATTATGAGGATGGAAAGCAGGAAATGGATGATCCTCTCGTGCCGGGCCGTCCTATTCTCGATTGTGTCGCTGGTGGCCGGATTTCTGGGACTCGGTGTCCGCGCGTTCGCAACGGCGGATATTGCGCGGTTTATATTTTTCGCCGCATTCGTTATTTCTGTTGCGGCTCTTGTTTTGTATTTCATGCTCCGTCGAAGCGATCGAAATTCGATTGCCCCTTCGCTATACGCTCAGCCGCCGCTCATGAAGGCGCTCCCTATTACCTCTTTAAACCCACACTGGAAAACAAGGTAAGCGTCCATGCGGAAATATCTCATTCTAGCGGCCGGATTGCTTCTGAGCGGCTGGCCCTCCATGGAAGCGCAGACCCTCGCGACCGAAACTGTTCTGGCGCAAACATCTCCCAGCCTGACCCTGATTGTGTTGCGGGCATCGCGAGTTCGATTACCGCCAATGGTCCTGCCAGTTCAACCTCCCAGAAAACCACTTTCCCATCCTGCAATCCTTTTGGCCGGGATATATAAGCCGGAAACTAGCCTGGAGACTCGCCTGCCGATAGAGGAGTTTCGGACACCTTTTCTAACGGAATCGAGCTTTCTCGTAGCCCATTTGTGGCGAGGGCTGCAGCTGGATGCCGTTGACAGCACACTTCGCTCCCAGAGCCTGCAGCTTGGTTCGCCGAGAATTGGCAGTGGTTTTCAGAACTTTCGCCCTTCGAGTCATGATCAAGCCGGGATCACGAGTTCGGCGGAACTGGACGGAATCCGCCTGAGATACAGTTTTGGCCGGGACTCGGACACGGGAAAAGGGATCCGGATATGGCGATGTGTGTCGTGGGCGATGGGGGATGGTCGCGGCTGCCCTCTCGCACAGTGAGGGCGGAATTGATCAGAAACGGACGATTTCCTGGCGGTTGAAGAAAAGAACTTCTCGCCCACTCGGAACTTTTCAGCGCATCCTCTTAGCAAACGCAGTTCATTTATTACGGCGATTAGCCCCCTGCTTGTTGGCCTGCCGGGGTTCCCAACATGCTAGCTACGGATGGTCAGCCTTCAATTCCGAATAGACCATTCCGATGAACCGATCGGCGCTCACCGCCGTACTGCCAGGAACGCTGGCATCGTAGGGAGCAGTCACCTTGGCGGCCAGCACTTCCTGCCGGGTTTTGCCCTGCGCAATCATCTGCTGCACTTTTGTCTGCACGGCGAAGATCATGTCGCGGTAGGGGATGAGGTCCTTCCGGTTGATGATGGTGCCGTGACCCGGAATGAGCTTCGTGTCCGGTCCGGCCAGTTCCATGATGGTGTTGAGCGCTGCCAGGGCGCCTTTCAGGGTGCCGCCATTGTTGGTGTCGATGTAGGGATAGCCGTAATTTCGGTAGAAATCGCCGATCATGATGGCATTCGCGTTCTCAAACCGAACCATCGTGTCGCCGCCGGTATGGGCAGCGCGAACCGGAATCAGGTCGATGATTTCGCCGTTCATGTGAAATTTTACCGTGCTGCCCAGTCCGTAGGTCACCACGGGAAGCGAGGCGGGGTCGGGAGCCGGAGATGGATTCGCACTGGGTGGCGGCAGCTCAATTCCCGGCGTTACAGGATGTGCCAGCTGTTCACGAAGCTCTTCACGGGAAAAGATTGTGACGCCCATTTTGGCGAAATTCGCGTTGCCGCCGGTATGGTCGCCATGTACGTGGGTATTGACCATGAAACGAATCGGCGCGGGGCTGATCTGCCGGATCGCCGCGAGGACCTTATCCGTGAGCGGTTCGTACTGGGCATCGACCATGAAGATGCCATCGGGGCCCGCCAGCACGCCGATCCTTCCGCCGGCGGCGTCCTGATGGCTGGGGTCGGCACCCGCGGAACCCGACAGCATATAGAGGTTCGGTGTGATTTTCTCTGCCGTGATTTCAATCTTGCTGTAATCGCGCCCCTGCGCCCAAGCGCTCGCGGAAAGGGCCATTGCAACGAATACTAACAAGAAAAATCGTTCCGCTGATTTCATCGGAGCCGCTCCTTTGAGCCAGTGCGAAGGGCTTTTCCAAAGGGTTGTACTCTAGCTCCCCGGCCCCTCCGGGTCAACCGCAACGCAGGCTGTTGTCGGGATTCCCGTTGCCTCGGGAGAGGTGGCAGCCTCGTCTTTACCGGCGCGGGTCGGCTTCTGGATAGGTCTTAAACGGCAATCATATCGAGGGCAAACCCAGCTAGGGCTTTGAATCCGGTTTTGGTATCTTTGCTCGAAAAGAAAAAAGAGAGGGATCGGACCATATGAAGCTGGCGCGGATCGTGGAAAGGCTTCTAGGGCCGCATGCCTATTTCTACTTCGGCGTACGGCACGCCGCGGCGCTCTCTTCGGGATTCACTCGCGAGCGGGCGCTCGATCAAGCGATGAGTTACGCGCACGCGTCGGAGATAGAGGGTGATTATCTGGAATTCGGGGTGTGGCGGGGCCGGGCCTTCTCTGCCGCGTGTTATTTGGCAAAAAAACGCGGGTTGCCTATGAAGTTTTATGCGTTCGATTCGTTTTGCGGTTTTCCGACAAACGATGAGCAAGATGTGGCAGGGCGGAAGTGGTACCACGAAGGCGTTTACAAATACAGCGAAGGCGAATTCCTCAAAAATGTGCGGCGCACCGGCGCCGATATGAAGCGCGTGTTTGTGGTCCCGGGATTTTTTGAAGAGTCTCTCCGGCCCGACAATCCCCTCGTCCGGGATCTCCGCAAAGCTGCCGTGGTGTGGATCGATTGCGACCTTTACAGCTCGACGCGCACAGTCCTCGACTTCATCACGCCCTACTTACAGTATGGCACTTTGCTGCTCTTCGATGACTGGTTTGCCTTCCTCGCCGATCCAAATGCGGGACAGCAGCGCGCGTTTCGGGAATGGCTGGAGAAGAATCCGCAACTTCGCGCCGTGGAGTTGATGCGATTCGGCTGGTGCGGAAATTCTTTCGTTATCCATCTCACGGATGGACCCAAAGCAAGTCCGGCCGGTAATACTCCCGCGGTCGGATAATCAAAAGCTATGAGAGCACTTCAGCGACCAAGTCCCTGACTTGCTCGGCGATCGATGGCGCAGAGGTGAGGCCTGGAGATTCGATGCCCATCAGCTGCACAACTCGCGGAAAATCCGGGTCGCGTTGAATAATGAAATCGGCGATGCCGGCATGGGCGGTATGTTTGCCCGCTGGGTCCGCGGGCGGAACAAGTTTTGCGCGAATGCCGGAGTAGGCCAGCACCAGGTCGGAGGCTTCGATCTCGGGCAAAAGCGTTTTGGCTCCCGCTGCGAAGTCTTCCACAGGTTGGCGGTCTCGTTCGTAGTCGTTCTTGTCTCTTACGTAGTGCGCAGTGGGGCCGATCAGCATCGATCCGGCAATCGTTTTGGTGAGGTGCATACCCAGGCTCAAGCCGTCGGCATGGGGCAGCGGATAGACGAGGCCGCGTATCAAATGCTGCTTCCCGCGAACCGCCTCGCAATATTCGCCGCGCACCGGGTAGATGCGGTGCTGGGCCATAGGCGACCCGAGCATCCCGGCCACTTCATCGGCGAACAGGCCTGCGCTGTTGACCAAACATCTGGCGTCGATTTCTCCTGCTGAACTCGTGACCCGGACGCCGTCGCCCGTGGACTCGAGACTTTCTACCCGCGCGTTCGTCACGATGTGCGCGCCGCGATCGGCCGCAATCCTGGCATAGGCTTTGACGAGATCTTCGCTCGAAACGATGCTGGTCGAGGGCACCTCGATCGCTTCATAACCCTCGACGTGAGGCTCGCGCTTGCGGATTTCCCCGCGGTCAATGAGACGTAATCCCTCGACGCCATTCGCGCACCCATTCTTCATAAGTGCATGCAGCGTTGGCGATTCGGCGGGCGAGGACGCAACAACTATTTTCCCGGTGTTCCGGTGTGGCACGCCATGAGCCGCGCAGAACTCGTGCGTGAGCCGGTTGCCCCGCACGCAATGGCGTGCCTTCAGCGATCCCGGCGGGTAGTAGATTCCCGAGTGGATGACGCCGCTGTTGCGGGAACTGGCTCCCATTCCCAGCTTCGGCAGCGCCTCCAGCAAAAAAACATCACTCCAGGAGGCCGACAATGCCCGGGCAATGGCGCATCCCACGACACCGCCGCCAACGATTACGATATTCGCCTGATCCATAATTCGCCAGGGAGCGCCCGAGGGGCGAACTTAGAAGCATTCATGCAGCCGCAATCGTAGCAGAAAGAAGGCGATGAGAATGTCTCGCCGTCGCACAGAATGACGGCCGCTGGATCACGTTCTGCAGCACCCGCACGTTTCCCGGCCAATTGTGCGATTGGAGAATTTCCTGAGTGGCGCTCTGCCGCCGCCCGCGCTTCGACCAGATTTGGACTCTGGCGCGACAGCCACGCAACACGAGCGTCCACCTTGGCTACGACAGGGCCGAGCGGTCGATTTACTTGGGCTACAGGGTGAGCCTTATCGACGATGAGTCTCTTCGATTCACACCCTTCGCCGATGCTGTATAGTAACCGCGAGGTTTCCGTCACCAGATTCACGGGAATTTCGATGGAGACTGTTTCAGAGAGGAGATTGGTATGCACGTGTCGAAAAGCTTTGGAGTTGTTTTGCTCGCAGGTATCGTGGCTATATTGGCGGGCGGAAGAACCGACGCGCAGAAACCTGAGAATAGCTCTGCCGAAGCCCCGCTCCCCAAGGACATCTATCCCGACTCCAGGAACCGCCTCCCTTTGCCGAACGCCGAGTACCAAAGCGGGCGGCTGGCTGTCGGGATCTATCAACCCGGTGTGAGTAATTGGGATCCCCAACTCATAAAAGCCAGTCGCGGCGCCAATCTCAAGTATTCAATGGATGTGTCAGATCCGTTGATGGAAATCGCCGTATTGGTGGCGGCGCGCGAGTTGGATGTTCAATATGAATGGACCCAATGGGAAACGCATGGGCGAGACCCGAAGGACCCGCGCTATCTCGATCCGGCCATCATTGACATCATCAAATACGAAAAGCCTGTGGTGGGTCTCGGCGAAAAAGAAACCGCCATTATTAACTTCGGGCGCGAAATTTTTGGACAGAGGAGAGTTTCCCCGGAGACTTTCGCCCAAATACTGCATTTATTCGGCCGCAAGAGCACCGTGGATTTGGTCTGGGTAATGGCTGATTATTCCGTAGCCGGAGCTGAGATGTCTGCTTTCGATAATCGTTTAAGAGCAGACCAAGAACCGTTACTTCCTCCCCGGCCCCACTCGTTCGATGCGGGGCGCAGAGCGAGCTTGGCCGCATCGATCGCCGCGGCCTCGGCACCGCTTCCCAAGGACATCTATCCCGACTCGCTGAACCGCTTTCCCTTGCCGAAACGCGAAGACATGGATGATGAGGGCAAGAAGGCTTTCGACCAGGTTAACCGGCCGGAGCGGTTGCTCAGGAGCGATGCGATGACCAAGCGCTCCGTCCGCCTCTATAGCAATCCCCGATTCGCCGCAGGTGAGGACGAAAAACAGCGCTATCTTACCTATGACACCGGCTTGTCCGACCGGTTGGTCGAGATCTCCGTTTTGGTAGCGGCGCGCGAGCTGGACTCCGAGTATGAATGGACCGAATGGGAAGCGTACGGGCGGGACCCGAACGATCCGCGCCATATCGAACCGGCCATCATCGACATGATCAAATACGACAAGCCGGTAGTGGGCCTGGGCGAGAAGGAAACCGCCATCATCAAATTCGGACGCGAGATGTTGGGGCCGAGAAAGGTTTCCTTCGGGACAGTCGACTCAGCGACTTTCGCCGAAGTGCTGCGCCTATTCGATCGCAAGGGCACCGTGGACGTGGTCCATTTGATGGCCAGTTATGCCGCAGACGCAGCGGAGTTGACTGCTTTCGACCAGCATTTGAAGGAAGGACAAAAACCGCTGCTCCCTGCCCGATAGGTTCTTTCCTCGCAAGGGGCGTTCTCAGTCGGCTTGCTGCGGGGCGACCTGCAAATGGCCGGAGCGCTTCCTTTCCCACAACCGGACTAAGTTGTTGATCCCAGAGGGTGAAAACAGGGCATGCAACAGATCCTAGTGGCTTCCTCAGTGTAGTTTGATTTGGGAACCGGGCTAATCTGCCGCACCGCCGGTGTCGGCTATTGCAGTCTCTGTCGTGCGTGAAATGCCCAGCTTTTGCATGCGGAAGTAAAGTGTCGATCGATTGATTCCCAGGCGCGTCGCCGCGCCTTGTGGGCCGCCGACAATCCAGCGCGTTTGCTCGAGAGTTTTTCGGATGTGTATTCGCTCAAGATCCTCGAGTGTCGTCGGCCCCGATTCCGGCGCGGCCGATCGCTTGAGTCCCGCGAAGGGAGGGGCGAGGACGCTTCCGGAAGTCAGGATCACGCTGCGCTCGATAAAATTCTGCAGCTCACGAATGTTTCCGGGCCAGGGGTGGGTCACAAGGGAGCTCATCACGCCCTTGGGAATCTCATCGATCTTCTTTCCCATTTGCGCGGCAAAGACCGTTACGAAATGCCGCACCAGCAAGGGAATGTCTTCGAGGCGGTCCCGGAGAGGCGGGACGGGTATCGGAAACACGTTCAGCCGGTAGTAAAGGTCGCTGCGGAATTGTTTCTTCGAGACCATAGCGGCCAGATCGCGATTCGTGGCGGCAATTAGCCTCACATTCGCATGTTGCGTTTGGGTGCTGCCCACCCTCTCGAATTCGCCGTCTTGAAGGACGCGCAGCAGCTTGGCCTGCAACTCCAGGGGCATGTCGCCGATTTCATCAAGAAACAAGGTGCCGCGGTGTGCGGCTTCGAAACGGCCTATCCTGCGCGCGACGGCACCCGTGAAGGCGCCTCGTTCGTGGCCAAAGAGTTCGCTTTCCAGCAATCCGAGAGGAATGGCCGCGCAGTTTAATTTCACGAAGGGACGATCCCTCCGATTGCTGCGCTCATGGATGGCGAGCGCAATGAGTTCCTTTCCGGTTCCCGTTTCACCTTCCACGAGGACGGTGGCGTCCGTGGGAGCGACCGTTCGAACGAGGCCGAGAACTGCCTTGAGAGACTGGCTCGTTCCGACGATTCTGCTGAAAGTATCTTCGCCGCGAGGCTTGCTATCGTGCCGGGCGGATCGGGTGCCGATATTGAGGAGCGATGGACGCTGGCAGGAGAGTGCCGTGCTCGTGAGGGTCTCGGCTTCAGCCTGGCAGGCGCTGCTGTGTATGCTCGCGTCGCCTTGATCTTCCCAAAGAATCGCATTTCCCGAAGCCATGTTCGTTTTCTCCTTTTTTGAATACCGAGCGATCTTGTTTGTGCGCGTCGGTTGAGTGAAGGGATCGAGAGAGCGTGTCGTGTGGTAAAGGAAACTTATTCTCCAGCGTGTATCTCGGGTTTACGGGTGGATTCTGCTACGCGCCGGCAAGCGGACGCGTCCCGAGATGGAGTGTTCTTTTTGTTCCCCGGAAGGTGGCGCCGCGGCGTACCACGATTGGTTGGGGTACGAATACCTCGAAAGGAGTAGGAAAAGACTCCGAGAGTGAGTGATTCGCCGCTCGAACGCCGGGTATATCCTGGTCGCAAATATTGTGGATTGAGAAGAGACCGTCGCTTCGAGTCGCCGTGCGTCTTTTGGCGCAATCGTCCACCTTTCGAAAGAGCCATGTGAAAACAGGAATTGTGGCGTTTCTCCTCGCGCTGGGTTGCCCCATTTACGGGGTGCATTCCTCGCCCGGCCGGTTTGCATCTTCGGACAAGAGCCCCGGCCGCGACTGGGTTATGACGTGGGACGACGAGTTCAACGGACCCAGCGGCTCGCCTCCGGACAAAAACCGCTGGATTACCGAAACCGGCGCAAACCGCTGGGGCAATCACGAACTGGAATACTACACGGCGCGGTCCCAGAATCTCCGCCAGGAGGATGGCCATCTCGTGATAGAGGCACGGAAGGAAGAATTCACCGGTTCCGACGGCGTTGCCGGGCACTACACCTCGGCGCGGATCATTACGCATGGCCTGTTCAGCCAGGCGTACGGCCGATTTGAGGCGCGGATCAAAGTGCCTTTCGGACAAGGGATGTGGCCTGCGTTCTGGTTGCTGGGTGACGATTTCTACAAAGCCGGCTGGCCGGCATGCGGAGAGATCGACATCATGGAGAATTCGGGCGCTATGAAGTCGACGATTCGCAGCAGCCTCAATGGGCCGGGATACTGGGATGCGCAGGCGATCACGACCAGCTTCACACTTCCTCACGGGCATTTCAGCGACGATTTCCATGTCTTCGCCGTTGAGTGGACTCCGGAGCTTATTCGCTTTTACGTTGACGATCAACTCTATGCGACCAGAACGCCTGCAGACCTGCCCAATGGCTCGCGCTGGGTCTTCGACCATCCATTTTTTGTCGTACTCAATCTGGCGGTCGGCGGAAACCTGCCCGGGAGACCGGACAGCTCCACTGTCTTCCCGCAGCGGATGCTTGTCGATTATGTGCGCGTGTACTCGCGCGGAAAGGTGAGCAGCGGTGCAGCTGGTGACGGGGGCTGGCGGCGGGGTGCGGAAGGCGGCTCTCGGGAGAGTGGCATTTTGCTCCCGGCAATTTACCCTTCCTTCACTAAGAGAAGCGTGTTAGCTTTTTTCCGAAACAACTGACACATTCTCTCGTTTGAGATTCACGCCCCCGGTGCTGCATGAGGTTCTGGTTCGCCCTGCTGCTGTTGTTCTTAACCACAAATAGAATCATGCTCGCCCAGTCAGATCGCGCTTCGATCACCGGCACCGTGCGAGATACCACTGGCGCGGTGATTCCGGGCGCCCGCGTCTTGGTGACCAACGCCAGCCGCGCCTTCGAAGCGAGCGCTGTCACCAACGAGCTGGGCGCCTATGAAGTTCTGGATTTGCCGGCCGGGCCGTATGGGCTCGAATGTGCCAAGCCCGGGTTCGGAAAGTATGAGCGTTCCGACATCCATCTCGCGATCAGCCAGACGGCCGAAATCGACGTCGGGCTGGCGGTCGGCGCGAGTTCTGAAACCCTCACCGTCACCGCGGACGCCCCTCTGCTGCAGACCCAGTCCTCCTCCCTTTCAACGAATCTGAATAACGCCGCCGTCACGGAGCTTCCGTTGAATGTGTTGGGCGGCCGCAATCTCTCCACATTCATCTTCGCCTACGTTCCCGGAGTGGAGGGTACGGACTACAACTCTCATATTCTTGGAAGCCTCGCCTTTGACAAGGAGGTCATGATCGACGGCACCTCGGCCGTGTCTCAAATTGGCGGTTACCTCAGCGAATCGAGCCCTCCGATGGAGGCTGTCCAGGAGTTTCAGGCCACCACAGCGGGTATGCGCGCCGATGAAGGCCGCAGCGGCGGCGGCGTGTTTCGCTACGACATGAAATCGGGAAGCGATTCATGGCATGGCAGCGGCGTCTACTATATGCATAACGCGGCATTCGACGCCCGGTCCTGGGGAAATAAGTACAACGACGGGTTATGCCTTGCCACGCCAGGGCTTGACTCCGCGGGCGCGGCGAGCTGTCAGCGCGCGTTCGGCAAGGCAGCTGATAGTCTGTATACCTACGGCGGGAGCTTTGGCGGCGCTATCAAGAAAGATAAGCTGTTTTTTTACTCGGCCTTCGAGCGCTACACGTTTGCGAACTACGGCATCGGCCCCTTGAGTTCCACGGTTCCTTCGACCGCTTTTTTGAACGGCGATTTCAGCGCCCTCCTCGATAAGACCACTATTCTCGGAACTGACAGTTCCGGCCAGACCGTGTACAAAGGCGCCATCATCGATCCGCAGACGGGGAACGCCTTTCCGGGGAATATAGTTCCGGCCGCGCGAATCAGCGCCGTCTCGCAGAAGATCGTCGCCCTCTACCAGAAGTATTACCAGCCTCTTTCGCCGGAACTCACCAACAACAACGCCCTGCCGTTCAGCAGCCCGGCCACCTGGTACCAAAGCAATCAAGCCAGCACGAAGCTCGACTACAACTTGTCGGCGCGCCATCGTCTGAGCGGCTCTTTCATCTATGCTTACATCCCCCGCCTGCTCTCCGACCAGGGAGGCGTCTGGTCCGCCGGTTCTACCGACGGCGGCCCGTTCGCGAATGCCTACGATCACAACACCACCGCCCCTTCGGTGCGCGTGAGCGATTCCTGGAACGTTTCAGACAGCCTGGTGAACGTGGCCAGCGTCACCTTCAATCGATTTCGCAATCCCAGCCAGGCGCGCTCGCGACAAGGTGACTGGCCCTCGGCTTTGGGATTGGGCAATTTTGCCTCCGGGAACTTCCCGGTAATTGCCTTCCAGGGCGTGAATGGCAACGATCAGACCTATGTGAATGGCTTGCCCATCGACGAGACCGGCCTGGGCAGCCAGTTCAATGATTTCTACGCGGCCAACACATTCATTTATAACGAGAGCCTCTCCTGGGTGAGAGGCCGCCACACGTATCGATTTGGCGCCGAGGTTCGCGCCATGCAGTTCAACTCCCACGGTGATTCCGGGGTGCCCCATTTCGTGTTCGATCCGGCGCAGACGGCGGGCAGCTTCGGCCCGACCGCCGGTTTTGGATTCGCAAGCTTTCTTCTGGGAGATGTGAATCAAGCCTCGGTCAGCGAACCCGACAACACCTATGGCCGGCGCAAATCCGTCTCGCTGTACGCCCAGGACGACATCAAACTCACCCCTAAATTTACGCTCAACCTCGATTTGCGCTGGGACTTCAACGGCCGCTACCACGAGAAATACGGGCACTGGTCGGATTTCGACCCCACGGCAATCAATCCGGTCACCGGCCAGCCGGGCGCTCTGGAGTTTGCTGAAGACGGAAGCGATTCGTTCGAGAAAAAGGAGTACTACCACAACTTCTCGGGCCGTATCGGTGGCGCGTACCGCCTCACGTCCCGGCTGGTCGCGCGCGCCTCGTTCGGGGTGTTTTATGTGCCGCTCAATTTGAATACCTACAGCGGGATTCCCTACGGATTCAATCCCGGATTCGTGCTGAACAATCAGGTGCTCACACCCTTCAATTGGGACGCGGGCTACCCCGGGCGCGCCGTCAACATTGGCGAGAATCCGAATTTCACCGAGTACGGCATGGTCTCGATCGATCCTCGTATGCTGGAACTGGGCAATGTGCAGGAATGGACGGCGGGAGTGGAGTACGAAGTTACCCAGAACCTGGTGCTCGACGCTACCGTCATTCAAAACCACGGTTACCACCTGGAAAGCGGGTACGACGCCGCAAACCAGCCGAAGCTCTCTGCCTACACTGCGTTGGTTCAGGCGGGGAATCAATATAGCGTGGTGTCGGAACCTGGCTTTACCGGCCTGGGCTGGCAAGCCGTCGCGCCCTTTCCGAATGTGGCTGCCACCTACGGCCCGCTCTACTATGTGGGCTCTCCGCTGGGGAATTCCGACTACCAGTCGCTTCAGCTTGCGGTAAAGCAGCGAGCCGGGCACGGCCTGTCCCTGCTGGCAAGCTACAACTTGTCCTCGTCACACGGAGACACCGACACCAGCTTCGAAGATCTGTATTACACGGGGCCGCTTCAGGACGTTTACAATCTGCAGCAGGAGCGCCACACGATCTCGGACTTCGATGAGAAGCATATCGTCAAGGGCTATGTGCTGTACCAATTGCCCTTTGGCCGCGGGAGGGGAATGCTGTCGGACGCCGGCACGGCGTTGAACGCTTTGGTGGGAGGCTGGACAATCAGCTGGGATTTTCACTACGACACGGGAACGCCCATTCGAATCCCCGCCAACGTCTACTATCCCGGAATCAACAATGTTTATTCCGACATCGTGCCGGGCTGCAATCTCCAGGTGAACAGCGGCGCCCAGGTGGGAGGAACCTACTTCAATCCGTCTTGCTTTACCAATCCACCCAATGGCGCGTTCGGGGACGCGCCGGGTTACCTGGCTAACCTGCGCAATCCTGGACTGGCTACCGAAGACGCCGGAATCAGCAAAGTGCTTTTCTTCGCATCCGAGCGCTATCAGCTGCACCTCTACTTTCAGGCATTCAATGTCTTCAACCGTCACGGATTCGCCGGGCCGGACACGCAGATCGGAACCGCCGGGTTCGGCAAAGTGCTGCCCCAGGATCTGAACGGGGTTCCGGGACCTCGCGTGGGTCAGTTTGGCGCGCATTTTACATTCTGAGGCTGAGTTGCGGTTGCTGTGACCGGTTATTATCGGCAGGAGCAGGAATCAAACTATTTGGATTTCGAGGCGATGCGGCAAAGGCAAGCCATTTCGAACCTTGACGCCGGCGCGGACGTTTCGCGACGCCTGAGCAAGGCTTGTGCAGGCACGGTTGATCGCTCGGCTCAAACTGCGCTGAGAGCGGGGCGATTCGGTATCGTTTCGATGTTCCTCTGCATCCTGGTTATTTTCACGAGCGGATGCGAAACGGAGATCAAAAACGTCGCTCACAATCGGCCGTCGATCGAATTCACGAGCATCGCCGTTGCGGGTGCGGGCGATCCTGACAAGCTAAGCGCGATCCGGGGGCGCGTCGCCGGAGCAAAACCCGGGCAGCAGATCGTCATTTACGCGAAGGGCGAGACGGCCTGGTGGGTGCAGCCCTTCGCCAACCAGCCGTTCACCAAAATCCAACCGGACTCGCAGTGGCAGAATTCGACGCATCCCGGGACGCAATACGCCGCTCTTCTCGTCGGGCCTGATTTTCATCCGCCGCTCACTCCGGAGGTTCTGCCCACCGAAGGTGTCTTCGCCACAGCCGTCACTCATGGCGGCTTGCCCTTCTGGCGCAAATGGTGGTTTCCCCTG
>JBEKTG010000016.1:0-17596 GCA_049516275.1 Candidatus Acidiferrales bacterium | reverse complement strand
GGGACACTCGCCTCGGTTAATAATGGGCCATGTTCCAGGAACCGCGGATTTGAACCGAATGCGTAAGGGTTAGCCGTTGAAAACATTTCTTTCCGATTGGCGAAATGCGCTCCCTATGGCTGGCCTTGGAGTCGTGGCCGTCACGGCGCTGTATTATTTTCTTCGGCCGAAACATGTGGACCCGGGCGCGATGGAACGGGAGCGCCGGTCTTACCTGAACCGCGTCGGCAGAATCGTGGAAGGCCAGGTCGTCGACGTCATGGACGAAGGAGGGCTCGCTTCGCACAATGCGCACCCTATCTTCACCGTCCATAATCAGGACGGAACGCCAATAGTTCCTTCTGCCAGCCACCTTTCGAAATTGCCGGATGCGAAGCCAGCGAAGCTGCCGGACAGGCTTCCTGTTCCTTCCTCTGCCGGCGGCGGCATTCCGAAATTGCTCTACTACAGTTATTCGATTTCCGGAGTCACTTACGAGACGGCGCAGGACATCACGGGACTTGAAGAGCGCGTGCACCTAAGCCGCATCGCTTCCGGCCAGACCGCCAGCGTCAAGTACGACCCTTCCAATCCCAGCAATTCCATTCTTCTGGCCGACGACTGGTCGGGTCTGCACTAACTGCATTCGCTGAAATCTCGTTCCCAGGAAGAACGTTTTGTCTGGATTCGGTCCACAAAGAGTTCGCTCGCCACAGCTACTACGCCATAGTGAGTTGAGCGTGAGGCGAGGGCGGGACACTTCTGAGGAACTTGTGAAGAGGTGATTCCGTATTTCAGTCGCTGGGAGCAGCGGGATCCACTTCCGCGATAAAGACCACGCCGACTCCGTTTTGGTTCGCATCGCGGCCGGTCTTGCAATGAATCACCGTAGCCCGCATCGTCATTACGCCCGATGGGATCTGATCGCCCGGGGCCTCAATCACCACGCGCAATTCGGATTGCAACTTCGGCCGGTGACCGAGAATCAGGTACGCTCCCTGCAAGCTCAGATCTCTCACGGAAGCCTTCTCTTCGAAAACATCCCCATTTTCCGATTGTCCCGTGACAACGGCATTGAACTTGAGCCTTCGGCGCGGCGCGAGGCGCGATTCCCGCAAGCCCACTTCGACGCCGTGCTCATTCAACGTAAGCGACATGCCTTCGGCGGCCGCCCACGTGGCGGGAAATTCCTGCCGCGCCGCGGATAAAAACCCGTCCACGACATTGTCGGGAGAGTCCGGATTGTGATGGAAAAGCACGAGATTTCGCACCTTCGACTCGCGGGCGATCTTCACCCCTTCCAGCCAGCTCGAATGCCCCCAGCCTCTCCGAGTGGAGGCGATCTGTTCGGGAGAATACTGGGCGTCGTAGATCAGCACATCGGCGCCCTGGGCAAATTGCCGGATGCTCTTGTCAAATTCCGGCACGCCCGGTTCAGTATCCGTTGTGTAAACGATGGAGCCGGCCGTCGTATCCAGCCGGTATCCGAGGCAGCCCTGGGGGTGATTCAGCCACGCGGTGCTGATGCGCGTGCCGTCCACTTCCCATTTTTCTCCCCCGGATATTTCGGTGAAGCAGCGGGTGGAGGCCATCATTCCTGTATCGACGGGGAAAAACGGGCTGGCCAGCTGGGATTCCAGAACCCGGCGAAACGTATCGGGGCCCAGGAATTTCGATTGAAAGCTGTAAAAGTGGAATCGGTTTTGTGCTTCGAAAAACGGCAGGAAAAAAGGGATGCCCTGGATGTGGTCCCAGTGGTAGTGAGTGGCAAGAACGTGCGCTTCCACGCCGAAGTCGCCTTGCGAACGCGACCAGCTGTTGCCGAGCATCCGCAGGCCGGTGCCGCAATCGAGAATGAAGCGGGTCCCGCCAGGGGCGGTCAATTCAAGGCAGGGCGTGTTTCCGCCATAGCGCCAGGTATCCCGCTCGAGCGTTGGCGTAGAACCGCGAACTCCCCAGAAGACCAGCTTGGCTACGTTTTGGGTCATCGCAGAGCGGGGCGCGCCTCTTCGCCTGTCGCCCCCTCGTAGTGAATCCTAAAATGGAAGCAGTTTTATGGTAGGCGGGTGTCGCAAATGAAGTCAATTGAGTTTCAGTTGCGTGTTTCTTGGTTGGGGATATTGACGTGCCGGGCACTGTCCCGCCGGCGATTCTGCGAGTAAGATGCATTGGATGCACTTCCATTCCCATGGCGGACACCAGCACGGCCCCCACCATCACGGTGCGGACGAAAGCTCGATGGGGATCCTCGGCGCATCCGTTCTGGCTACGTTTATCCTGGTGATTGCGGAATTCACGGCGGGGTACGCCGGGCATTCCATCGCTCTGGTAAGCGACGCGATTCACAATCTCACCGACGTGCCCACGCTGGTGATCTCCTGGCTGGCCATCCGCTGGTCGCTGCGCCCTCCCACGGCCGAGAAAACCTACGGCTATCATCGTGCCGGAATCCTGGCGGCCTTCGTAAATGCGATGTTGCTCGCGTTCGCGGCTCTTTTCCTGATTTACGAATCGATTGACCGGTTGCGCCGCCCGGTGGAGGTTCATACCAGCCTCATGATGTGGATTGCCGTGCTGGCCCTGATCATCAATGGAGGGATCACGCTGGCGGTCCATCGCGGACGCCGGGATTTAAACGTGCGCGCCGTGTGGATCCACAATCTCGGCGACGCTCTTTCCAACGTTGCCATCTTTGTGGGCGCCCTGGCCATTCGTGCCACAGGCGCTCAATGGATCGATCCGCTGATCGGCATCACCATCGGGGCCATGGTGCTGTGGTCAGGGTTGGGTATTCTCAACGAAAGCGGCCACATCCTGCTCGAGGGCCTGCCGCGGAATATCCGCCTCGAGAATGTCGCCAGGGCCATTCTTTGCGTCAAGGGAGTGCAGGAAGTTCACGACATCCACATCTGGACGCTCGGCACGGACCTGCACGCGCTCTCCTGCCATGTCCGCATTCCCGATATGCACATGGAGGACTGCGAGAAAATCCTGGAAAGCATCAAGGAAGCGCTGGCGCACGACTTCCAGATCACCCACACCACGGTGCAATTCGAGCGCGCGGGCTTACCCGCCGAAGCCGGGCTCTACATGCCCGAACCTGTCCGGCGCTCCGTACAATAAAACGTTCAGAACAAATAATCAGAGGGGAAGTTCAAGGGGGGTGCCGCGCTCCTGATTCAAGCGGATCGTGGCATTCGTATCGATCTCGTTCAGCGCGATCGTGCGGCGGCTGCCGTCATTTGTGACGTAAATAATGCGGTCGTTCATACGAGTAAAAGCGACCGCCTGGATCTGCTTGCCGTTCTGCAGGATCAGCGTGAATTGGCCGACGTCCGGCAGGGCAGCGGACTCCTCCGCGGCTTGCGGCGACGCCTGTTGCGAGGGCGCTTGTTGCAGGACGATCACCTGCGGCGGCGCTTGGTTCGCGCCGGGCTGCTGCTGAGTCTGGGCCGGCTGGTCACCTTCCGTCGAATCCGCCGGCAGCGCATAAGCCCCGCCGCCACTGAGCAAATAATAGCCCCCGCCCGCGAGTAAACCGCTGCCTCTGAGAAGTCTTTCGGTAAGGGCCAGATTCCATTGAGTGGCCGGATCAATAGCGGCCTCGACGCCAAGATTGCCCGGCGTCATGATGGAGTTGATGCCGTTAACGCCCAGACCCGATCCAGGGTAGGGGTTGGTCACACCCAGCCCGTTCGTAAGAAAGCTGGAACGCCGGGTTGTCCGTATCGGCGCAGATCTTGCCGTTGAACGAACGTAGCGGCCCGCGGAAGGCGCGGCAATAGAACGTCCGCGCTGCGCTTGCGTAACGGCAGGTCCCAGAACCAGGGCCGCCAGCACCAAAGGAAACCAAGCGATACCTTTCATACGGGCCTCGCTTACTGCGTCTCATTATAAGACGCCCGCCAGGAGGGGGAAGTTGCTTTTAATTTCCGAAACAGGAGTTTCCGACAGACAGGGTCGCCTTTGCTTTTCCCAATCTCCCAGATGTGTTATAAACGCTCTCCGGAGGAGTTCGCTACATGGCGGCCGCGCAGTTGGTTACAAGAGAAGAGGGCGTTCTGAAAGCGCGTGCAGCAGACGTCCACAACGCACCGGCGGGGGAATTTCCGTCGCAATACTGTCCGGGCTGTTCGGTTCGCCTGGAAGCCCGCAGCTGCAAGCTGATTTGCACGAACTGCGGATATTACATGTCCTGCTCGGATTTTTACTAGGGACGGCCGGACTCACCAATCGCGGAGCATCTCCGCGAGATTAGCTCCAGATGCGAAATACCCGAATCTAACAGGAGGCGCGAACGTGGCACTGCGAATGACTGATCGAACTGTGAATGGGGTGGATATTCTGGATATCGAGGGGCGCATCGTGCTCGGAGAAGAGAGCAACGCGTTTCGCGAAAAAGTGAAAAGCCTTCTGGCCGCTGGCAAAAAGAAGATCGTTCTGAACCTCGCGCAGGTGGGCTATATCGATAGCGCAGGGCTGGGCACGCTCGTCGCCACGTTCCACAGCGCACGCTCGCAGGGCGCCACGCTGAAGCTCACGAACCTGGGTACTAAATTCAAGGAAGTCCTGCAGGTGACGAAGCTGATGACGGTTTTCGACACCTACGACAGCGAAACAGCCGCTATTCAGAGTTTCAGCGCATAAGTCAGTGTCGTCCCCGCGAAAGCGTGCGGTCAACGCTCGCCTTATGGCGGCCCGGCCTTCATCGAGCCTGGGCCGCCCTCTTTTTGCGCGTAAACTGACGCCCCTTCGGACTGGCTGGCCAGTCTGTTTATAAGGCCGTCACCCTCACTTTCGCATTTCCACCCCTCCCCGGCGTTCTCAGCTAAAGTTTTCCCAGGCGCTGTCGAAAACACACTTGGGACTGTCCGCACCTTCCTGTGGTGGCCAGCCGCCACGCCGACCGCGAGCGCCCACGGCACATGACAATAGCCCTCAGCACTGGTTTCAGCCCAGCCTGGCTTCTTCAAGAGCCCTGGCCGGAAGTGGCTGCGCTGGTGCTCCTGCCGTATTTGTATATCGCCTACCAGCGCCTCCGGCATCTTCGCCAAAACGAGCTATTTCGAATTGTCAGCGAAAATGCGGCCGATATGATTGCGCTCGTCGAGGTCACCGGAAAACGCCTCTACAACAGCCCCGCGTACGAGAAGGTTCTCGGCTATTCCCTGAAGGAACTGGCCGCAAGCGGCTCTCTCGATCAAGTGCATCCCAACGACCGCGAGCGCGTAATCCAAGCCGCAAAAGAGGCGCGCACCACCGGAGTCGGCAAGCGGCTGGAATACCGCATGCGCCACAAGGACGGCGACTGGCGCGTTCTCGAGTCCACCGCCAGCGCCATCCGGAATCGAAAGGGGCAGGTGACTCAGCTCGTTATCGTCAATCGCGATATCACCGAGCGCAAGCGCATGGAAGAACAACTGGAACACGAAGCCTTCCATGACTCCCTCACCGGCCTGCCCAATCGCAACCTGTTCCTGGACCGGCTTCAGCGCGCCATGGACCACGCCCGGCGCCATCCCGAGTTCAAGTTCGCCGTGTTATTCGTCGACATCCAGGGATTGAAAATTTTCAACGAAACCATGGGCCACGCAGTGGTCGATCAGCTCATCATCGATATCAGCAAACGCCTCAAGTCTCGCCTGCGTCACGATGACACGATGTCCCGTTCCACTCCCACCGGTGATACGGATCGGCCCGGCGGACATGAAACACTGGCGCGGATCGACGGGGATCGATTCACTGTGTTGCTTGAAAACATCAAAGCGCCGAGCGACCCGATGCGCGTTGCTATCCGCATCCGCGACAGCCTGGCTGCGCCCTTTTCCGCCAACGGGGTGGATGCTTTCACCTCCGCCAGCATAGGCATCGCACTGAATTCCACGGCATACGAAAAGCCCGGGGAGATGCTTCGCGATGCGGACATTGCCATGTGCCGCGCCAAAGCTCAAGGAACGTCCGGTTGCGAGGTATTCGACACGGAGATGCACGCCCTCGTGGTGCGGCGGCTCAAGCTTGAAACGGAGTTGCGCTACGCCATCGAGCATGGCGAACTCAGAGTCTTCTATCAGCCCATCATCAGGCTGGCTAGCGGCCAGATCGCCGGCGTAGAGGCGCTCGTCCGGTGGTGGCACAACGATTCTGAGTTCATTGGCCCTGGAGACTTTATAGACGTCGCCGAAGAAACGGGCTTGATCGTTCCCATCGGGCGTTACGTCCTGAAGGAAGCCTGCCGGCAGGCCCACGCATGGCATCTCCTGTTCAACACGAGCCCCCTGCTGACTACCACCATCAACGTCTCTCCTCGCCAGTTCGCGCAAACCAATCTCGTCGCGGACGTGAAGGCGGCACTCGAGGAGACCGGCGTGGAACCATCGAGCTTGCAGCTTGAGATCACCGAAACCATGGCCATGAGCGATCCGAAGATCACCACTCGGACCTTCTCTCAACTCAAGGAACTCGGCGTCCGGCTGAGCATCGACGATTTCGGAACGGGCCACTCCTCCCTCAGCAGGCTGCGCAGCTATCCCGTCGACGTTCTCAAAATAGATCAGTCCTTCGTTCGCGGTATCGAGAACGACGAAGAGAGCCGTGAGATCGTTCACCTGATCGTGACCCTGGCCCATCACCTCAGCCTCAAAGTGATTGCCGAAGGCATCGAAACGCCGGCACAGCGCGCCTACCTCCAGCAGTTCGGCTGCGAATTCGGGCAGGGCTACCTCTATTCTCCGCCGGTCGATCATGCTGCGCTGGAACAGTTCCTGGCGAGCGCATCCCATGACATCGAAGAATCCAGCGTGAACGCCGGCATCAGGCTTACGCCCGCAGGCTGAAGCTCCGCCCCGTTCATCCTCCCGTTGCAGCAATCCTCAACACCTCCCGCTTGAGCAGTTCAGATTCATTGGGAGTGACGTTGTGTTGAAGAAATGTATAATCCCTGCGATGCGAGTGTCCGTGGCGATTCCTACCTACAACGAAGAGACGGTCTTGCCCGAATTGCTCCGCCGCGTCGGCAAAGTGCTCGATTCGATTCCCGGCGGCCCGCACGAGATCATAGTTGTGAACGACGGCAGCGCAGACCGAACCGGGGAAATCCTTCGCAAAGCGTCCCAGGACGACGCCCGAATTGCGGGCATCGTCTTTTCCCGCAATTTTGGGCACCAGGCCGCTCTCGCAGCCGCGTTGGATCACGCAGCCGGCGACGTTGTCATCATGATGGATGGCGACCTTCAAGACCCTCCCGAGATCATTCCGCAATTCCTCGGCAAGTATGCGGAAGGAAACGATGTCGTCTATGCCCGGCGAGTGGGCCGCAAAGAAGCGTGGTGGCTGCGCCTTTGTTACCACACTTTTTACAGACTCCTCGGAAGGTTGTCCGGCACCGAGCTTCCTCTGGACGCCGGAGATTTCGGACTCATGTCCCGGCGTGTTGTCGACGAAATTCGCCGGATGCCGGAACCCCACCGTTACTTGCGTGGCTTGCGTTCGTGGGTTGGATTCCGGCAAGCGGGCATACCGGTCGAGCGCGCGCAACGTTACGCAGGCGAACCCAAATATAACCTGACAAAACTTTTCAAGCTGGCTGCGGACGCCATTTTCTCGTTCTCGGTAGTTCCGTTGCGATTTGCCGCGATCGTCGGCATGGGCGCCATCTGTTTGTGTGGGATCTACACTCTCTACGCGCTGTATATCAAACTGATCCACGGCGAGACTCCGCAAGGCTTTACGGCCCTGATCGTCTCGATCACCTTCCTCGCCGGCGTCCAGCTCTTTTTTATGGGGATCGTCGGAGAGTACGTGGGGCGCCTGTTTGAGGCGAGCAAATCGCGCCCTCTCTACATTATCGCCGATAAATTTGGCGGCCTGAGCGGCGCGCCTTCGGTCGCCCAACCGAGGCCAGCCGGCGAAGCCGTACGGCTGTAGGCTGAAGCCCCCAATCGATGGAAGCAGAATATCGAAGACACTACCGCGACCTCTTTGAAAGACACTGGTGGTGGCGCGCGAGGTCCGAATTCATCATCGCCGCACTGCAAGGCTTACATCTCGACGCCCAACGGACGAACATTCTCGACGTAGGTTGCGGAGATGGTTTGTTCTTCGAACGATTGTCGCGCTTCGGGAAAGTCGAGGGCATCGACATCGAGGAGGCGCTCTCGCCAAATTCCAGGTGGCGGGAGCAAATTCACAGCGGTTCCTTTGATGACAGCTTCCAGCCGCAGCGCGAGTATTCCGTCGTTTTGATGCTCGATGTTCTGGAGCATCTTCCCGACCCCCAGGCGGCGCTCCGGAACGTTCGACGCCTGCTCGCGGACGACGGATTTTTCCTCGCGACGGTGCCGGCCTTCCAGGCAGCCTGGACCAGCCACGACGTTCTCAATCAGCACGTTACGCGCTTCACGAAAAGCAGCATGCGAACGCTTCTGGAAGGCGAGGGATTCCGCATTACTGAGCAGGACTATTTCTTTCACTGGCTATGGGGAGCCAAACTTATGGTGCGAGCCTATGAAACGCTTTTGCCGCGCGAGCCTCAAGTGCCCAAGGTGCCGGCAACCTGGATCAACCGGCTTCTCTACGTTTTCAGTCGATTCGAACAGGCAACACTGGGAAGGCTGCCTATGCCCTTTGGCAGTTCCCTGATTGTCTTGGCTCGCAATGCATCACGAGAAGGCTCGCAGGTTCCGGTCGCAAACCAGGGAAGTGGCGACAACCTGCCGGCAAACAGAGCATAAAGTGCATCTCGCTTACATGCCGGTGCTCTTCCGAAGCACGCTCAGCCAGTTCGACATCGTGGTGACAGGTCCGTGGAGGGGAGCCACTGTCTCTACATCGAGATTCAAACGCTCGATATTTCCATACAGGTTGTTCCAGAAGGCAAGCGAGAGCGGCGTGATGTACCAGGCAGAGAAGTCATCGGCCTCGACGAGAATTTTTTCCCTGGGCATGTAGGCGAACGAAAGAAACTCGTCGTGGTTGTCGCCGATGGTCAGATACACCTCGACGGACCGCGCTCCATCCGTCAGCACATACTTGTTCTGGTAGGTAATGAAGTTCGCTTCCTTCGGATTTTCCGCCAGCCGGTCGGGTTCCATTGTTCGCGGCTGCTTCCACGCCCATTCATAGAACGCTTTGTTGCCCTCGTGCGTGATGACGGTGGCTCCCTCCGCCACATAGGTCCGCAGACCGCCGGAGTGATCGAAATGGTGGTGGGTATTGATCACGTACTTGATGGGCTTATCCGGGACGAGCTTCTTCACCTGCTCGATCACCGCGATCGAGCGAGCCTCATCGAGCGGAGCCTCTACCACAGCCACGAAGTCTTTGAATTCCACCAGCACGCTGTTGTGCCCGCCATGCAGAAACCAGACACCCTCGGCCAGTTTCTCCGGGGTCGCCCTTTCCACGGGCGGCTTTGCCTGCAGCACGGTCGTCGGAACCACCAACGCGGCGTTCTCAATATTCGCCTGCGCGCTCGTGACCGTGAGATCGAAGGTCATGGAGCCGCCCTGCTTCTGGAAGATGTGCGTGGGGAACTTCATTCCGTTGAAGTCCCGGTAATCGGAGTAGTCGACTTCGACGGGCATGTCGCCCAGCACCGGATTGGGAATCGAGGTCTCGATTTTGGTCACCAGATTCGCGGAATCGACCGTGCCCACAATCTTATTTTTGCCGGTCGTGAAGGTGAGGATAGACACCTTCTTGCCCGCATCCTCTCCCGCCTGGAAGGTAGCGTGGTTCTCCGCCGCAACCTTCAGGAAACCATGCGGAGTAAGCCATATCTGCAAACCGCGCTCGTATGCCGTACCCATAGCCGGCTGAGCAAAGTCGGGCGGAGGCATCGGCTCTCCGCTCCCCGGCTGATTCCACGCATACTTCCCGCTGACTTTCCGGCCCTCGGTCACCTCGCCCACAAACGGGGCTTCTCCGCCGAGCATCGGCGGATTTTCCTGCGTCCGCTTGACATCCTCCGACGACGAAGCGCTCGCGTAATCGATGGTGCGCGTATAGCTCGTGAGCACGGTGGCGTGCCACGGCGCCGTGAGATTCCAGTTCATACCTACAACGCCTTGCCTGCCGGTACCCGAGTAGCGGACCGACTTCACGTCGCCCATGGCCTTTACGGCGCGCCGGATCGCGGTGTTCGCATCCTGAGCCAGCGCAGTGCCAGCCGCGAGCGACAGCAACAAAGCTAAACTTATCGGCACGCGTCTGGTCATAGCCTTCCCTCGTGAGTTTCGGCGCTCATGTGTGATTCGGATTGTTGGACGCAGCGGCGAATCCTGCGTTACAGTCTCTGATTGTCAGCCCTTGAATGGCGCTCAAAGGGTCTATTCCGAGCCGACGACAAAGCTTGCAGTTGCGCGGGAAGATACTATATTGTTTGCAGAATGTCCTGAGGAAAAGCTGAAAGATTCCTGAATTGGCGAAAAGTCCATGAAATCGGAAGTATTGCTATCTCCCGAGGCTCGGGCTGCAAGCTACGAATTTGGGCCGATCCTCATAGACACGTCATCGCGCCAGATCTGGCGGAACGGCGATATCGTAGCGGTCCCCTCGAAGGCCTTCGACATCCTGGTTTATCTGGCCGCCCGCCCGGACTCCACGGTTCCCAAGGAAGAACTGATCAACGCCGTGTGGAAGGATATGTTCGTCTCCGAAGACAGCCTCGTCCACAGCATGTCGGTTCTCCGGCGGGCGCTCGGGGATGACTCGGCCAACCCCCAGTTGATCATCACGGTCCCGCGGAGAGGGTATCGGTTGAGGGGGCCCGTACGGACGCTATTTGAGCCGCCAAGCGAAGCTTCCCCAGCAATGGTTAAGCCGGCTCCGGCTGAAAGAGGAACGGAAGTTTCCGTTCAAGCGCAGCCGTCGCCCGTTCCAAACCGATGGTCTCTGCTGTGGATATTGCTGCCGCTGGCATTCGTTCTGCTTCTGCTGGTGCGCGAGTTTATGGTACCAAGGCTGCAGCCTCGCGGCGGCGCAATTCTATTCACGCAATCTGCACCTCAGGGATCGCCGCTCGCTTCCGGCGGCATTCTCTCGCCCGACAGCCGCTACATGGTGTTCGTGGCGCGCGATCACGAAGCCGCGCAGCCGCGCTTGTACCTGAAACAAATGGATTCCCCGGAGGTGCGTGCCGTGGCCGGCACCGAGGGCGCTTCCGATCCGTTCTGGTCGCCAGCGAGTGACATGATCGGATTCTTCGCCAACGGCGAGCTCAAGACCGTCGACCTGCGCGGAGACCTTCCGAAGGCAGTTGCCGCCGTGCCGGTAAGCTCCGGAGGTGGAGCCTGGAGCAGCACCGGGCCGATTCTCTTCTCAGACTGGCAAACGGGCTTGTATCGGGTGGACCCTTCGGGCGGCAGCGTAACGGCCGTCACCACGGTCAACCGGCCCGCCGGCGAGTTGGTGCAGAAGTTGCCGCAGTTCCTGCCGGACGGGCGGCACTTCCTCTTTTTCGTCCGCAGCGCGGCCGAAGGTCAAACGGGAAGCTACGTCGGTTCCCTCGACGCGCCCAAGAGAACGAGGATTTTGGCCCCATCCAATTCGCCCGTGATTTACTCGCCTCCTGGTTACCTGCTTTACGTTCAGGACGATATCCTCATGGCCCAGCGGTTTGACGCAGCACGACTCGAGGCCAGCGGCAAGCCCATGATGCTGGCCCGAAACGTCTCAGCGCCCGGCGATGCCGATGGGAAAATGATTTCTGCTTCGGCCAACCTGCTGACCTTCCGATCCGGTGCCAATACGCAGCAGCTTGCATGGTTTGAACGCAGCGGCCAGCGCGCCGGATCGATTACCGTTCCGAACGTTCTCCGCAGTCCCGTGTTTTCTCCGGATCAGAAACAATTGCTCGCCATGGACGGCGAGCCACGGATGTGGATGGTGGATCTGCAGCGGAATGCCGCTACCCGCCTCGAAGGAGAAGGGACTTATCCCCTCTGGTCGCCGGACGGGAGCCACATTGCCTTCGAATCGCACAGCCACCTCATCCTGTACCTGCGCAATATCGCCGGCTCAGCGCAGGACGAAGTCCTTGCAAACGATAGTGAGCGCAAAACTCTAAACGATTGGTCGCCGGTGGGAAATTACCTGCTCTACACGTCTCTGAGCCCCACGACCAGACTGGACTTAATGCTACTGCCGATGTCCGGGAGCAAGAAACCCGTTCCGCTTCTGCGGACACCCTTTAATGAATCGCAGGGACGGATTTCTCCCAACGGCCAGTGGATTTCGTATGTCTCGGATGAGTCCGGAACGCCGGAAGTCTACGTCCAGCGCTTCCCGTCACTGGGCGACAAACGAATCGTCTCCATCGGCGGCGGCGTGGAACCGATGTGGCGAAAGGACGGGAAAGAGCTGTTCTATCTTTCGCCCGAATATTCGATTGTCTCCGTGTCGTTTGCGCCGGGCGCGTCCCCGGTCATCGGCCGGCCCCAGCCGCTGTTTCGAGCCCCGGTGAACACGTCAACCAGCCGCAACCACTACGCAGTTACGCCGGATGGCCAGCGATTCCTGATCAATGTGGAAGATCAAAGCAGCTACTTGTCTCCCATCACCGTGATGGTCAATTGGACCGAAGCTCTCGAGACCAGGTGAAATCCGGAACGCCAACCCTTCCTCATGATCTGCAATCCCGCGGCTTAGACACCGGCAATATCTGTTGACAGCAATTTATGCCGTTGCTACCCTCGCGCGGAATCTTGGACGATATCTGAAAGGAATCGACACCCCGATGAGGCCATCTGCGAATTTGTTTCGGATGACTATGATGCTTGCCCTTGCGGCCTTCGCTGTCGCGTTGCTTCCTGCGCCCGCGATTGCCCAGGATCAAGCCGGGCCCGCGATACCCTTCATCGTGCAAGAGCACATTGTGAAGCGGATATCGGAGCACGTCTGGGAAATTCCCGACAGGAACCGCCCCGGCGTTCCCAACGTAGCCATCGTTGTCGGGAGCCGCGCCACCCTCGTGGTCGATACGGGCATGGGGCCGCAGAGCGGAGATATCGTCGTTCGCGAAGCGCAGAAGCTCAGCAAGAACACGCAATTCTATCTCGCGACCACCGATTTTCGCCCGGAGCACATCACCGGAGGGCAGTCATTTCCTCCCGGCACCGTGTGGATCGTGCCTGAGGCGCAAAAGGCCGATATCGGCGCGAGCACCACGAGTTACATTCAGTCGTTCATGTCGCGGTCCGCGGACCTGACCGCCGCTCTCAAGGACGTAAAGCTTCGCGAGCCGGACATCACCTTCGATCGCGACGCCAAGATCGATCTGGGCGGCGGCGTCACCGTTCGGCTTTTCTGGTTTGGCCCGGCGCGCACCGACGGCGACATCGTAGTTTTCATCGACCCGGACAGTGTGCTCCACGCGGGAAATATTCTGGGAAGCAAGTCGTATCCCGGCATGCCCGACAACACCCCCAGCGTCACCAACTGGCTCGACATCCTCGATAAGCTCGAAGCGATGCACCCGAAAATCGTGATGCCCAATCACGGCGACGTCCGCGATACCTCGCTGATTGCAAGCCAGCGGGAAGTCCTGCGTGATCTGCAGCGTCGCACGCGCGAACTCAAGGCGCAGGGCAAGTCCCCCGAAGAGGCCGGGCAGACTCTCACGGCCGAATTCGACGTGAAGTATCCGGACTGGAAGGGCGTCGGCGGCATTCCCGCAATCGTGCGGCGCTTCTACGCGGAATCGCAATAAGCCAGGAATCGTCTCCGGCCATCTTGCGAATTCGTTCGCTGAGTTTGCGCAAGTAAGATTTTGCCCCGATATCTCGCGCCTCTCGGCGGATCGCCGCCCATTCCCCCCACACAAAATGCGCGAATAGTTATAAGATAACAGGGCATTCCTCAGCGCCCGTAGCTCAGATGGATAGAGCGTGTGCCTCCGAAGCACAAGGTCGCCAGTTCGAACCTGGCCGGGCGCGCCACTTCATCTCCTGTCTTTCCCGAGATTGCTCTGACCCGTTACCTATTTGATTTCGCGTCCTCCGGGATGTTTTCTTGGAACCAGTGCGCTTCGTCTTCCGGGATGCAGAAGGCTTCGCCGAGTTCCCACTTGGGCTTCCAATCGTAACTGCGCCGCGTCGTCCATTTCGCGGTGTACGACTTGGGGTCGTCGATGGTGACCGAGATTTGCAGGTGGCTGCGATCTGGACGGTGGAAGCGCTCGGTGACTTTCATCTCCTCGCTGTGCGGATGGCCGCGCCCGTCGATCCAGGTTTTATCGTTGAAATGTGCGGTGTCCACCACCAGATCGTCTCCGTCCCAATGACCGATGGAATAGCCGATCCACAGCGGGTCGGAATCCTTGGGCATCTCTCTTCCGTCCATCCAGATCGTTCGCCACAGATGAGCGGCTTCGTAAAAGATGAAAATCCGCTGCGGCGTCTGGACAATCTCCAGCGGATTCATTCCGTAGGTATAAATACGCGGCAATCCGAAATGGCAGCTGTAAGCGGGGTCGATGGTAATGGGCCGGTCCAGCTTGAGTTCTCGCGTGTTGATTTCAAATTGTGCCTGGGCAGCCGGTGTCATCGGCGCGGACGGCGATTGGTCGCTCGGGCCAGGCTTCCACACGCCTGCAAAATCATGCGCCATCCCCGTTCCTGCGGGCTCGGCGGAAGGAGATTGAGCCGTCGCGCGGGGCAAAAACGCGAGGATCGCCAGGAGCCAGGCTGCAAGGAACGGAACGCGAGTTCGCACTGCTTCTCCTATCTCTGAACCGCCGAGATATTCCCATTTTTGCCGCTTCTTGTGAAGCGAACGCTACCTTGCGTCGTTGACACTCGGGCGCGTGCCGTGATACTTGAACCGTGGTGGGTACGATCCCACACCGCGCATCGTATTTACGAATCAGTAGGCGTACTGCATGAAACATCTAAGAGCCCTCAAATACATTGCCACTGTAGCGTTTGTCCTGGCGCTGTTGGTCCCGCCGCTGCACGCCCAACTCGATCCGACCGGTGAGTGGGACAATCGTTTTCACGAGGACGAGCCGGAGCGCATTCCGGGCCCCGAAATCGGAGACTATCTTGGAATCCCGATTAACGATGCCGCGCGATTGCGAGCCGATACCTGGACTGCCACCCTCCTTGAGCTCCCTGAAAATCAGTGCCGCCCCCACCCTTCCGACTATTCCTGGCGCGGCCCCGCCCTGCTCCGAATCTGGAAGGATACCGACCCTGCCACGCAGGATGTGGTCGCATACCACACGCATATTTCCTGGCAGGCACCCGAGCAGACCGTCTGGATGGATGGGCGCCCGCACCCTCCCGATTTTGCGCCCCACACATGGCAGGGCTTTTCCACGGGCAAGTGGGAGGGCGACATCCTCGCGATTACCACGGATCACCTGAAGGAAGGCTGGATCCGCCGCAATGGAATTCCGCGCAGCGACAGGTCCACGGTGAGCACGCACATCATGCGCCACGGCACTTATTTGACGGTTGCGGTGGTGATCTACGACCCCGCCTATCTCACCGAGCCGTTCATTCGCACCACGGACTTTGCCTACAACCCGCAACAGCGCATGGCCCCCTATCCCTGTGAGTCGGTGAATGAAGGAGGCCGCCCCGAGGGCGTCGTGCCGGCCCATCTTCCTGGCGCAAACTCTTTTCTCTCGGAATTCCCGGCCAACTATGGAATCCCTTCCGAAGCCGCAAGGGGCGGAGCGGAGACGATGTATCCCGAATACATCGCCAAAATGAAAAGCATGAAGACTCTGCCGCGCCCCAAGGGAAAGCACTCGGACCGATGATCCAGACCACAGCCCGGACCACAGCGCGGACAATGACGCGGAACAAAAACGTGCACGTGTTGACGGCAGCTGTTTCCGTCATCGTTCTGTTAGGTGTGTCAGCGGTAATTGCCTTCGCGCAGCCCACCCACCCGCAGGGCAACTCGGATCGCGGATCGAGCGCCGCGGCCCCAACGAGCGCTCCCCAGGCTCCCACGGCGTCCCCCGCTCAAGTCCGCGTCATGCACGTGCAGGGAAACGTCTACGTGATCGCCGGCGCCGGGGGCAACATCACGGCCCAGGTAGGCAACGACGGCGTGTTGCTGGTCGATAGCGGCTACGTCTCGACGACCGACCAGGTCGTCGCAGCCGTGCGTTCCATCTCCGACAAGCCCATCCGCTACATCATTAACACCCACATCCATCCGGACCATGTCGGCGGCAACGCGGCGATTTCCCAGCAGGGCAGCACCATCGCCGGCGGCAATGTGGTGGGCGATATCGGGGCGAGCGCGTCGCAAGGCGCCACGATCGTTGCGTTCCAAAGCATTCTGGACCGCATGAGCGCGCAGGACGGCAAAGACAAAGCCCCGGAAAAAGCGTGGCCTACCGATACCTACGACGGATCCGAAAAGAAATTGTTTTTCAACGGCGAAGCGATCGAAATAATCCACGAGCCCTTCGCGCACACCGACGGCGACAGCATCGTTTTCTTCCGGCGCTCCGATGTCGTGAGCACCGGCGACATCATCACGATGGCGGGGTATCCCATCATCGACGCCGAACGGGGCGGCACCATCCAGGGGATCATTCACGGATTGAACCGGCTGGTCTACCAGATCACGATTCCCGCCGAAAAGCAGGAAGGCGGCACGATGGTGATTCCGGGTCATGGAAGGGTCTGCGATCAGGCGGATGTCGTCTATTACCAGGAAATGGTGATCATCATTCGCGATCGGATTCAGGCCATGATCGATAAGGGCATGACGGTCGATCAAGTGAAGGCCGCCAAGCCCACCCTCGATTACGACCCGCTGTATGCCTCGAAGGGCTTTTGGAATCCGGACCGGTTCGTCGCGACGATTTATCAAAACCTGGTGGACCAGCAGCAAAAGGATCAGCACGCGAAGGATCAGCATCCCAAGGCGCAACAGTAGGCTTGGTGACGGAGCTAAGTAATAAGATGAAGGCCGGTGGCACTCTTCGAAAAATCGCGGGCGTTGTAGGCGTCGCGACATTTGCGCTGGTAATTCTTCTGATGGCGAATGCAGGCGTAAAGGCGCGCAGCCAGGCAGCTGGCGGCGCGCAAACTCCGAGCGCTCCAACGCCGCGATCGCTGGCACCCCTTGACCTCACCGGTTACTGGGTTTCGGTGGTAACAGAGGACTGGCGTTTCCGCATGATCGTGCCGGACAAAGGAGATTATTCCAGCGTCCCGCTCAATCCCGAGGGCCGCAAAGTGGCGGACTCCTGGGATCCCGCGAAAGATCAGGCCGAGGGCAATCAATGCCGCTCCTACGGGGCGGCGGCGCTGCTGCGAATCCCGGGCCGGCTGCACATCGCATGGGAGAATGACAACACGTTGAGAGTCGACACCGACTCAGGCGGGCAAACGCGGCTGCTGCATTTCGGCGCCGCGCATCCTGCGGTGGAGGCGCCGCAGTGGCAGGGCTATTCGCTTGCCTCGTGGGAGGGGCTGAGGCCGCCACCGCCCCGCACCGCGCTTCAGGATGCCTCTCAGCCGAACGCCCCCGAAGGCTATTTAAAGGTGGTCACCGATCACATGAAACCGGGATACCTGCGCAAGAACGGTGTCCCCTACGGCGCAAACGCTTCGCTGGAAGAATATTTCGACAGCTTCAAGGAACTCAATGG
>JBEKTG010000015.1:0-17929 GCA_049516275.1 Candidatus Acidiferrales bacterium | reverse complement strand
CCTGGGAGGCCTCAATGGGAAAGCGCCGCACTTTGAGCAAAGGCCCGGTGTCGAAGTTGTTGTCCATGAAGTGGCACGTGCATCCGTACTCCCGGACATTTTCGAGTATCGCAACGCTATAGAAGGCCCATCCGCCAAACTCCGGCAGGGGACCGGCGTGGAAATTCACAGCGGCGCGTTCCGCGAGAGAAAGGACCTCCGGCCTCACACGATTGCGGAACATGTAGCTGATTACGAAATCCGCGCGCTGTTTCTCCGAGAGTTCGGCCTGGGAGAAAACGGGGATGCCGAGAGCGCTCGCAAAGGCGTCCAGGGTCGGGCCGGCGATCCACGGATGAAGGTTTCGCGGCGGTGCGACCACTGCCTTGACCTCCCACCCACGCTCCACCATGATCGAGAGCGCCACCACCGATCCCGGCTTGGACCCCATCAGAATAGCGCTGGGCTTGCCCATGTCAGTTCTTGAAGAAACTCTTCACCGCCTGCATCACGCGAGTGACCGTTTCCTCGGCCATGGAGGAATGCAACGGCAGCGAAACGATTTGACGGCCGGTGTTTTCCGTTACGGCCAGGTCTCCTCGCCGGCAATTTTTGAACAGCGTGAACCAGTGTCCTGGTTGCCAGTGGATCCCGGTGTCGACTCCGTGTTCTCTCAGACAAGCGCGAAAACTGTCCCGCTGCAACTCTGGCACGCGTACGTAATAGAGGAAGGGGGTAATGCCGGCGAAGTCTGTCTCCGGGATGCGAATACGAGAGATTTGTTTCAGGCCGTCGTTGTAAAAGCGGCAGGCAGCACGCCGCGTTTCGGAGATTCGCTGCATTTTGGCAAGTTGCGCCAGGCCGATCGAGGCATGCAGATTCGCCATGTGGTAGCGGAACCCGATCTGCTTCACGTCGTAGGTCCATGCTCTCTGGTTCTGGTACATCAAAGACGACGGCTGGCTCATGCCTGCCAGACGCATCTCATGCACCATCTCAAGCTCGTCTCGGCTCTGCACCACCAGCAGGCCGCCGTCGATACAGGTCAGCGTCTTGACCGGGTCGAAACTGAATATGCAGATATCGGAAAAGCTGCCGACCATTTGGCCCCGGTACATCGAACCGAAGGAATGGGCCGCGTCGTGAATGACCCTGACGCGATGCTTTTTCGAAAACTCGGCCACGCGAGCGTGATCGCATAGTTGGCAGCCATAATCCATTACGATGATGGCTTTCGTTCGCGGCGTGACGAGGCACTCGGCTTTATCGAGATCGATGCACAAGGTAGCGTCATCGACATCGCAGAATACCGGCGCTGCCCCCGTCGCCAGAATCGCCTGGAAGTCGGTCACATTGTTGAACGAAGGCGTAATGACTTCGTCTCCTTGGCCGGCACCGGCGATCAGTAGCGCAAGGTGCAGCGCCGCATGGCCGGTGCTGACCGCGGCCACGAACCGGTCGGCCGCACCCAGATAACGCCCCGCGGCATCTTCAAAGTCTCTGACGTAGCTGCCCATGCCCAGCCAGCCGAGTTCGAGAGCTTGCCGGCTCGCCGCGTATTCGGCTTCTTCGATCAAAGGTTTGAAAACCGGTATAGCCGGACCGGAATAGGTTCCCGCAGGTCGTCTGGCGACATGCTCATTCGAGGTCACGGCCATAGCGGATGGCTCCGGTCGCGCTCGGAAAGAATCGGGGGCTTCACAGGCCACTCGATCGCGAAAGCGGGATCGTCCCAGCGGACGCCTCGTGCGCAATCCTCTGCGTAGAATTCCGACATCTGATAAAACACGTCAGTGTCATCCGCCAGGGTCTGAAATCCATGCGCTACTCCTCCGGGGACATACAGCACGCGGCAATTCTCAGCCGTCAGGCTGGCGGCCTCCCAGAGACGGAATGTGGGCGATTGCGGGCGCAAGTCGAGCACGACGTCATAGATCGCGCCCCGCGTGCAGCGGATGAGTTTCGTTTCTTCCCTCGGGGCTGTCTGATAGTGCATTCCTCGCAGCGTCCCCCTCTGCCCATTGAAAGAAATATTGCACTGGGCCATTTCAGACTTCAGGCCGTGCGCGGCGAACTCCTCCCGGCAGAAAACACGGGCGAAAAAGCCTCGCGCATCCTCGATTTGTTGCGGCTCTATAAGGCAGACCCCCGCTATTTTTCCAGGAAGAAAGATCACTTCCCTCTCTTTTCAGAGTTACGGCTATCCCTGCCTCTTATCCCCTCAAATCACGCGCAGCTCCGGAATCGGGACAATGAAACGCCCCCCGCGGTGACGGTATTCGGCCTGTTGTTCGACAATTTCATCGGCCCAATTCCAGGCGAGAAGCACAACGAAATCGGGCATTTGACGAAGAAGCGCCTCTACGTTGTAGATAGGTAAGTGTGTTCCGGGTGTATACAACCCGTGTTTTGCCGGGCTCCGGTCGACGACAAAATCCAGAATGCCACCGTCAATTCCGCAGAAATTCAAAAGCGTGGTTCCTTTGGCGGAAGCCCCATAGGCCGCTAGCCGCGCTCCCTGGGATTTTAAGGATCGAAGATGGCTGACTAACCGGCATCTGAGCCGCTCAACCCGCCGCGCGAATTTTTCGTAGAAAGAGGCGCTTGTCAGGCCACAGCGCTGTTCCTCATCCAGCATTCGGGGAACGGAGTCGCAGACCGGCGCGCCCGTCCCCGCGTGTGCCATGAAAATTCTCAAAGAGCCGCCATGAATCGAGAGGTGCTCGACACCGGTAATCGCGAGACCATGCAGTTCGCCGATACGATCCAAGGCGCTCAGCGAAAAATAAGAAAGATGTTCATGGTAGATCGTGTCGAACTCGGCGCCTTCGATCATGTCCCGGACGTAGGGCACCTCAATCGCAATCACGCCCTCGCTTTCGAGCAGCATGGCCAGGCCGCGAAAGAAATCATGGATGTCAGCCACGTGAGCCAGAACGTTGTGGGCGTGTATCACATCCGCTCGTTTGCCTTCCTCGCATAATTGCTGCGCGATCGCGGGGCTGAAGAAATCGCAAACGGTGGGGATGCCCCGGCCGATGGCCGCCGCGGCGACATTGGAGGCGGGCTCAACGCCCAGCACCGAAACCCCAGCCTCCTTGTAAAACTGCAGCAGGTAGCCGTCATTGCTCGCAATTTCGATCACGCGGCTGTTCTGGTCCAGCCGGTGGACACGGATCATGCGCTCGGCAATCCGGCGCGATTCACCCAGCATCGTGTCGGAATAAGATGAAAAATAGACGTATTGCCCGTAGAGATCGGCGGCAGGCAAAGTCTCGGTGATCTGCACCAGGGCGCAGCGCGAGCAAAAAACGAGAATCAGCGGGTAGGTGGGCTCAGGCTCAAGCACCTGCCGTTCATTCAGGAGGCCATTCGCCAGGGGCAGACAGCCAAGATCAAGAATCGTGCGCAGGCCGCCCGCCGAGCACCCGCGGCAGCGCAGCGCGCCTTGTTCTTCAGGGCTGTTAACGAGTGCCGGCTTTCTGGAACGCGACGTCCGGTGCGCCCGGCGCGCTGGTAGCAGCTGATTCATAGTCCGAAATGTCCCTCAGACAAAGGTCCCGCGTGGAAGACGACGGATCCTCGTAGAAACTCTTGTACCATCGTGAGGTTCGGCGGACCGATTCCTGGAAATCCCATCGTGGCCGCCAGCCGAGCTCTTCTCGCGCGCGATCGTTCGACAACCGCAAGGCTTGCTCTTCGCGCAAGCGGTCGACAGGGTTAGCATCTTCCCAGCGGCCGCTGCCCCAATTTCTGAACAGCTCTTCCACGACTTGTTGCCCGGTCACGGTGCTCGCCGGGCCAGGCCCGAAATTCCAGGCGCTGCAAAGACCTGGCTCTTCACTCAGAATCATGCGCCCCGCGAGCATCAGATAGCCGCACAGGGGATCAAGGACGTGCTGCCACGGACGCAAAGCCTTCGGGTTCCTGAGGACGACAGGTCGATTTACCGCCAGCGCCCGCACCGTATCGGGCACGATGCGGTCGGCAGCCCAGTCGCCTCCACCGATGGCATTGCCGGCGCGAACCGAAGCCACACTGACTTTGTGGCGCGGCAATTCCTGCGGCGGGAAAAATGACTTGCGGTATGCCTGGGTCACGATCTCAACGGACGCTTTGCTGGCGCTGTAGGGATCGTGCCCGCCGAGCGCGTCGCCTTCACGATGAGGCGCCGAGGAATTTGAATTGTCGTAACATTTATCGCTCGTCACGACGATGACCACGCACGGGCGGCGCGCCTTTCGCACCACTTCCAGCACGTTGACCGCGCCCATGACATTCACCTCGAACGTCGTGCGGGCCTCTGCGTAGCCCTGCCGGACCAGAGTCTGCCCGGCGAGGTGAAAGATCGCATCGGGTTCGCAATCGTTCACGGCAGCCTGTAATCGGGCGAGATCGCGCACATCTGCCGTTGTTTCGTGTTCCAGCACGTTCGCCACATCCGAGGCGAGGAAGTTACTCGGGGTCGTCAGCGGAGCGAGGGCGTAGCCGCTCACCCGCGCACCCAGGCGATGGAGCCACAAGGCCAGCCAGGAACCCTTGAAGCCCGTGTGCCCGGTGATCAGCACGCGGCGGCCTCGAAACGCCTCGGCCCACTCCATTCGCTCTGCGTTTAGTCCCATATTCTCCAGGGCGCGTTGCCGCTTTGCCAGATATTCTCGAGCAGCCGTTTTTCTCGAAGCGTGTCCATGCATTGCCAGAAGCCTTCGTGCCGGTAAGCGGCCAGCTGTTTGTCACGCGCCATCTGCTCGAGTGCGTCCGCTTCGAGGCTGCACCCGTCATCGGAAAGGTAGCGGAAGACGCCGGGTTCAAAGACGAGATATCCTCCGTTGATCCACCCCTCCCCTATCTGGGGCTTTTCGGTAAACTGCGCGACCAGGTCGCCATCAAAGATCAGTCCGCCAAAGCGCGCCGGGGGACGAACCGCGGTAACCGTGGCCAGGCGTCCGTGCGTCTTGTGAAACTTCAGCAGGCATCTCACATCCACATCGGACACGGCATCGCCGTAGGTGAGCATGAACGTACCGCCATCCAGCAGGGACTCGAGCCGTTTCACCCTGCCTCCGGTATTTGTTTCTGAACCGGTTTCAATCAATCTCACCGTCCAATTCTCAAGCGTGGCATTCTGGCGTTCGAGTTCCTGCGTAGCCAGCCGAATGGTCAAATCGCCGGTGAGGCTTGTTCGCTCCAAAAAATAGCGTTTGATATCGTCCCCGCGGTGACCCAGCGCGATAACGAATTCGGAGTGTCCGTAGTGCGCATAGTGTTTCAGAATGTGCCATAGCATCGGGTAGCCCCCGACTTCCACCATGGGCTTGGGCTTTATTTCCGTTTGCTCGGCCAGGCGAGTCCCGTATCCCCCCGCGAGGACCACGACTTTCATGCTGTGTATCCAACGAATATCTCTTATCCATCCTCTCTGTCGAATCCAAAGGGCGACGGGGACTAATCGGGACCGCTCAAGAACAATCCGCCAGACTTACAGAAGAGCAAATGGCTGGCCAGTTAAGCGGAATTATTAAGACGGCAAACTTATAAACTTTTCATCAACCGGACAGGCAGTAGGTTTGACCCAGAAAGATCTCTCTCACGCCGGCTCGACTAATAACTCCGGTCAGGTCACAAAAGAATGAGGGTATACGAATGCGCCCAACATCGTTTCGTACCCTTGAAACCTGGATTAGACGCAAGATGAGGAAATTTGCGATCCAAGGGAAAAAAGCGAAGCCAACTGCGGCCCTTCGAAAAGGCCCGTAAGGCAAACCTGTTTGGGAGAGGCTACTCGCGCGCTCATCGAAGCTGAAGCTTTTTGTTTCGATGTCGTGGATTCATTATTTCGATTGTTATTTCGAGTCTTGAAGCTGCATTATGGCGTCATTGATCCGACATTGTAGCGCCATCCGCTGCAAGCGCGAATCTAAGCAAGAAATTAACTTTTGAGCGTTCCCGCGCGAAGCGCTCAGGCGGAAGGGTCGCAATGATGGCGAACAAAAGGGGTTTTCCACCCGGTGGCGTTGAGCCTCATTTATTCCAGCGAACTATCCTTCGGCAATCTGATGAATTCGGCGCTTCTACGCCTGCTCTTGTCGCAAAAGGAATCGATACAACTCCGAAACGCGCCGGCTTCGGCTTACGCACCGCTTCCCTTTCACCAATGGAAACTTTGGCGCAATCTATTTCCGGCGCATGCCCGACGCTCACTCCGTTCGTCACCGTTCCGCTGGTATTCACTCTCACGGGAAATGGCACATGGCTCGTCTATATATTGGGGACGTGCGGAATTCTATTAGTTGCCTGGTGCATCAGCCGATTTGCGCGATATTCGTCCTCACCTGGGTCCCTTTATTCGTATGCCGCGATGATTCTTCCGCCTTGGCTCGGAGCTGTCGCCGCGTGGAGTTTATTGCTGGCGTATGTCATGGGAACTGCCAGCAATATCGGTGCTTTCTACTATTACGCGAACGTGATGATTCTGAATAGCACGGGCCGCGAAATCTCCGTTTTGATGTTAGCGACGATTTATACCGTACCCTTTATCTGGATTGCCTGGCGCGACGTAAAACTCTCCGCCCGAGCCATGCTGGTAATGGAAGGGGTTTCCGTAAGTGCCGTTGTCGCGGTGATGGCTCTGGTTTTATTTCACCATGGCCTGCACGGCGATTCGAATCAGGTTCATCTTCGCGGCGTAACGGGCAGCGGCTTTCGACAAGGATTAGTTCTCGCTTTATATAGCTTCGTCGGATTCGAGGGCGCGACAGTGTTGGGATCCGAGGCTCGCAATCCTCTAAAGGCGATTCCTCGGGCTGTGATCCTCACCTCTGTTCTGGGCGGACTATTTTTTACCATTTGCGCTTACACGGAAGTGTTGGGTTTTGGCATGAGCGGAAAAGATCTGGGGACGTCCAATGTTCCTATGCACGTTCTGGCGAGTGTCGGCGGATTCCCGGTGCTGGGGTTCTTGATTGACCTGGGGGCGCTGGTGAGTTTGTTCGCCGGAAGTTTGGCAGGCATCACGGCCGCGGCGCGCGTGCTGCTGCAAATGTCGCACAACGGATTGACGCACGCGTCGTTCAGGAAAACTCATGCGCGAAATGAGACGCCAACCGGAGCGGTAATCGTCACAGGTCTCGTGGCATTTGTTCCAGTAGCTTTCCTCGCCTCACGGGGAACGAGCGGAGTGGACGTCTATGGCTGGCTGGGAATGATGGCCGTTTATGGATTTGTGGTCAGTTATGGCTTAGTGTGTTTTGCTCTTCCTGGTTATCTGCGCGCTCACCACGGGGTGAGCAACCTTGCGACCAAAACGATTCCGTACATCGCATGCGCCGCGATGGTGTACGCGCTTGTTGCAAATCTCTATCCGGTAACGCACGACGTGTATGGCAAACTACCCTATATTTTCTTCTCTTATTTGATTGCCGTTGTCTTGTTTTCTGTTTTTCGCTCGCGAGAGCAAGCTTCCATGCAGGAGGACTTGCGATGATCAGATTGTGATTTCCGCAAGCCAGTCTGCAGAAATAAAATAACGGCGGTCCTATTTTCTATAGCGCAAGAGTTTGCGCGTGCAAAGGATGTTACATGAAAACATTCATCACTAAAGATACTCCAGTCACACCCGAGGTGTTAACCACGATTGCGCATCTTCCGACCAAAAGCCTTTCTAAAATCGTTGAAGATGGATTTTTCGCGAAGCTGACCGATAAAGATTATATGCGCCTCGCATTTCTGCTGGCGGAAAAGGGATATGACGAGGGCGGTTGCCCGATTGGCGGTGTGATCATCGACAACAAAACGCGTAAAATTGTGGGCAAGGGGCACAACACTCTCGTCCAGGAAAATCACCCGTACAATCACGGAGAAACTTCGGCGGCGCGCGATGCCGGTCGCCAGGATTTCAGTCAGACCACAATGTTTACTTCACTGAGCCCTTGCGACATTTGCGCCGCGCTCATTTACAGAAGGCAATTTAGCCGCTTGGTTGTCGGCGACGTTACAAATTTCTCGGGTACAGAAGATTTGATCAGCAAGAAAGGCGTGAAAGTTGAAATTTTGGAAGATCCCGAGGGGGTCGCGCTTTTTGCACGATACTTGAAAGAAAAACCGGATCAGCATTTGGAGGACGCGTACGGCTTGGCTGCCGTCCGCAAAGGCGCGCCGCCCAAAACGTAAAACTCCCTGGGCCAGCGACCGAACGATTATTCACGATCAGCGATTTTCAGAGCGCCTGGATTTGTTCAAAGCTTCCATGACCCAGGTGGGATTGAACGGGCCTGACTCATTTACGTCAATATCATAATCGCGCAGCGCATCGGCCACGGCATTTGCCATTGCCGCATGCGCCCCGATGGTTCCTCCCTCTCCAACTCCACGCATTCCGAACGGATTTAGGCTGGTCGGCGTTTCCATGTGCCAAAGCCGGAAGTCCCCGGGCGCGTCGCACGCACCGGGCAAAACGTAATCCATCATGGCGCGCGTTTGGAGCTGCCCCTCGGAATCGTAAACAATTCGTTCGCGGAGTACGGCGCCGATTCCCTGCACAACTCCGCCGACAATTTGTCCTTCGACAAGAAGAGGATTCACAATTGTTCCGCAGTCATGCGCAACCGTATAGCGCGGAATTGTTATAGCACCGGTTTCCGGATCGATTTCAACCACGGCAATGTGCGTTGCGTAAGAATAGGAAGGCTTCGGAACCTCGAGCCGGCACTTGGCTTCGATTCCTTCCGGCTCCTTTTTCCCTTGCAGCAATGCCAACCGCGAGGGAATTGCCGACAGGGGGATACATTCATCCTCGGCTCCCGCGATGAACACCCCGCCGTTTGTCCATTGCAACCTGGATGAATCGCATTTCAGAGTCGCCGCGAAACATTCCAAAATGTTTTTGACCAACTCACGCGCGGCCATGCGCCCGGCAGCCCCGCCTATCGCCGCGCCCCGACTGGCGAAAGTTCCTACCGCGTCCGGCACTTCATCTGTGTCGCCCTGCCGAATGGCCACCTGCTCCATTGAAACGCCCAGTTCCTCAGCCACGAGCTGCCGCTGCGTCGTCTCTGAACCCTGGCCGACTGGCATGATCGAACTGAACAGAAGCACAGTCCCGTCGGATTGCAAAGTGATGCGTGCCGTTTCGTAAGGGCCGACGGCCGTAATTTCCACGTACATCGCGATGCCTAGTCCCAGCAATTTTCCATGCGCGGCAGCCGCTTTACGATCGATCTCAAAATGCTCGTACTCGGAGAGCTTTAATCCTGCTTCGAGACATCGCGGATAATCGCCTTCGTCGTAAATCACGTGATACGAATTCGCAAAACCTGTTCGACCGCGATCGAGCGGCAATTCATTCGGCTGAATCAGGTTGCGCCTGCGAATGTCCGCGCGATCCATTTTTAGAATGCGCGCCGCTTCATCCAGCAGTCGCTCCATGACCAGCGCGGCCTGCGGCGCACCCGCGCCGCGCAAAACATTTAAGGGCGTTTTATTCGTCACCACGGAACACGCTCGCGCATTGAGGTTGGGAACGCGGTATGGCCCGCGCACCATCGCTCCCATGGCGGTGATTGGCGTGTTGCCCACAAAACCAAATGCAGCGCCGATATTTGCGTATCCCGTGACGCGGAGCCCGACAAATATTCCGTCCCGGGCGACAACCGCTTCCGCATCGACTGTCTCTTCGCGCGCCTGAGTCGTGGAGGCAAAATGTTCCCGCCGGTCTTCCAGCCAGCGAACAGGGCGTTGAAGTTTTCGCGCCACGGCCGCGACCAGAATTTCTTCGGGATAGACCATTTCCTTACATCCGAAACCGCCGCCGAGGCGCGGTGCAGTCACTCGAACGCCTGCGAGGTCAAGTCCAAATGCGGAGGCTAGGACGGAGCGCAGCACTTGAGGCAACTGCGTGCAGCTTTCAACATGCAGCCTCGCCCCATTGTCGATAAGCTTTGCGGTAACGCCGCGTGTTTCCAGTGGAACCGCTGTCTGCCTGTGAAATTCAAATCGCTTGCGAATCACCAGATCGTCGTCGCCCGCAGCAAAATCAGCGTTGCCGTCGCATTGCGTGACCTGGTAGACGATGTTCGTGCCAAGCTCTGGATAGAGTAACGCGGCACCGGGATTCATTGCGGCCATGTGATCGGTCAACGGCTTCAATGATTCGTATTCGATTTCCACGAGAGCGGCCGCATCTTCTGCAACATATCGATTGACCGCAACAACCAGCGCCACAGCCTGTCCCACATAACGGACGCGATCGCGAGCGATGACGCGCTGGCGCACATCCAGCGTTCCGGGAATCATGTCCACACAAGGAAGCCTGTCATCAACGAAATCCAGGTCGTCCGCGGTAAGCACAGCAATGACTCCGGGAATGTTCAGCGCGCGCTCTTTCCGGATGGCGCGCACCAGCGCATGCGCCTCTGTAGATCGAAGCACGCAAATTTCCGCCGCGTCCGGTTGCGGAAGATCGGCCAGAAATCCTCCACGCCCTTGCAACAGTTCCTGATCCTCCGCACGCAATATAGCTTCGCCCATGAATCTGCGGGGTTTCGGAGGAGCTGCAAGGTCGAGCGTCTTTTCCGTCATTCTTCTCTGCTCGCTGATTTCTCAATCTCCGTCCCCAGAGCACGACGAACTGCCGACCAGATATTTTTATATCCAGTGCACCGGCAAATGTGGCCGCTGAGGTACTGAGCAACTTCAGGCGAATCCGGATGGATGGAACGCTGGATCATGCTGTACACCGTCATGAGCCATCCCGGGGTGCAATATCCGCACTGCAATGCGTGTTGCTGCTGGAAAATGTGCTGCACGTGATTCAGTCCCTCGGGAGCGTTTAATCCTTCGAGCGTGACGATTTCCGCTCCGTCGGTTTGTGCCGCCAGCAAAGTGCAAGCGCGCGCGGGCTCCCCGTCAATCACGACCGTGCAAGCTCCACATGCACCCTCTCCGCAGGCGACTTTCAAAGCCGTGAGGCCCAGATGATCGCGCAGGAAATCGCTCAACAGGAGGCGGTCGACGACGGACGTATTTATTTGTTTCCCGTTTACCGCGACACTCAGAGTTGTGTGCGATTCACTGGAATCATCGAGTATTTCTATTCCGGGCGTCGAATTAAGCGTGCTCATAGGAAGCTCCCGTGTGTCGTGAGCAGCGAAGGCGCGCATCCCTCAAGGCACGTGCGACGGCGGGAACGGCGGCTCTGGATCGAAAATCGGCAGTCGCATGCAAATCGGTGCGCGCAGGCCATGGCCGCTCCGTTGCCGCGATTTGGGCCGCATCGCGGAGCACTAAATCGGCATTCGCTGATTCTCCCATCAATGCTTTTTCCGCTTGGTCCGCGCGATAGGGATTTGCCGTGAGCCCTCCAATCGAAATTGTCGCCGACTTAATAAAGCCATTCTCATCCACTATCATCGTGGCGGCACAGCATACGAGCGCGAAGTGGCCTTGGCGCAATTGCACTTCGCTGAACCCCCAGCCCTCGCCGACAGCGCGCGCACGGAAGGAAGCCGATACGATCACACTTTGCAAAGGTAAGCGGGTGCCCGCCTCTATCGCATAAACTTCCCGTGCGGGCATCCTCTGCTGTATCCCACCGCGCAACAGAAGATTAAACTCAGCATCCAAAGCCAAGGCCACTACCGGAACCTCTCCCCCCGCATTGGCTTGCGCTAAACATCCGACCACCGTGCCGCGACTGCGAACTTGCGGCATTGCCACCCAGCCAAGTGCTTCGGAGAGCAGTGGAATGTCTTGAAGAATTGCGGAATCTCTTTCAATTCGAGATTGCCGGCATGCGGCGCCGATCGTCATCGTGCCAGGATTTTGCGAAATATCATTTAACCCGGGACAATGCATAATATCGAGCAGCATAGATGCCTTTACGGTTCTGGCGCTCAAGGCCGGAACTAAACTTTGTCCACCCGCAAGAATTCTCACCCCCGCGTCCGTGCCATCGAGCAGATCAACCGCATGCTCAATAGTTTCCGGGCGAATGTACTTAAATTTAGCCGGCTTCATTGGCGGGTCAGAAACGATATTTGAATTGGAAGGATGTACGTATCATCCACCATTCTGCGGACAGGCCGCAACGGATGATCCGCCGGAACTCGCTTTTCGGGAGAAACGCAGCTGAACATTCCATCTTGCTGGTTATCGGCGCCGCGCATTCACTCGTCTCCTTGCCCTTCCTTCATTCGGACGAGTTCTTTTAATTATAGTTTCAGCGACGACGCATTTTTCAACAAACTGCTAAGAGACTAATGCATTAAAATCGTACCTCAATCCTGTCACAACCGAGCCTCGTGCGAATTCTTCGAAAGTGCTTTGCGCTCGAAAATTAGAACATCAGGCTGAGCGACATCTGGATTTGTCTCGAACTGCCGATCGTCTTCACCACCTGACCGAGGCCAGTGGGGCAGTAATAAAAGCCGTTTTGAGGGTTGGAGCCAGAGCAACCCGAGGCAAGGGTCGGTGTCGTGCTGTTCCCATAAGGCGCTTGAGCTATTGGGAACGGATTAAAGGCCAGGTTTTGGTCGATGTTATTGATCGGGATATCGAAGCTCGGATGGTTTGTCACATTGAATATATCGAGGGTGTATTTCAGTTTGAAGCGTTCCGTCAGCGTAGTCATCTTGACGATCGACAGGTCGCCGCGCTTCTGCCAGGACTGCCGGAAAATGTTGCGCAGATCGCTGGTGGCGAAGTTGGTCTCAAAGATGTCTCCCGGTGGAATCGCAGAACACGGGAACTTTCCATCCACTTGCTGGGCATTGGCGACATTGCATGGCAGAAGCAACGGAACGGTAAAACATGCCGCGTTCAAGGCCGGCTGGTTAATATTGTATCCGATGGCCCCGGTCACCGCGCTCTTCGCCGTACAGCCAGGGGCCAAGGGAGCGAGGGGATTGGTGATCCCATCGTCAAGGCTGTAGTAAACGCTTCCGACGGCACCTGAATAGTCACCGACGGAGTAAGGTTGTCCGCTCTGCAGCGTGATGAGGCCTTGAACGGCCCAGCCGTTGAGGATCTTGCCCTTCTCGGAGTCCGCACCGAAAACTGCCGGCAGTTCATAGTGGTAATCGATATTGAAGACATGGGTGCGATCGAAGTCCGAGGGCCCGTAGGCGCTGCGCAGGTTCAGAGGATTATTCCCGTTGAAATAGAGTCCGAGCGCGCTCTGCTCATCCAACGATTTCGAGTAAGTATAGGAGAAGCCAGCCTGCAGCCCGTGGCTCAGTCGCTTTTCCACATGAACTTGGAGGGCGTTGTAAGCCGAGATACCCGCGGCCGAATACAACTCTGAATCCGCGGAATATCCGATGTAGGGAGCGCGCTCGTCGACGTTGCCGCCATCGGTGTTGTATTGCATTGGCTGCCCATTGGGCAAATTCAGTGTGCAACCTAAGAATCCGCACCCGGTGGCCGTCTGAACTGTATAACCGTACGTGTAGGACTGGGCATGGGGTGACGCGGACGCATTCGGGCAGACTGCGGCGGGTCCGCACAGCGGGTTGGCAGGCGTAGCGATTCTCGCCTGATTGAACGGGATGGGGATAACTTCATGCCGGCCCAGGGCGTCGACCGCGCCGATATCAATGGCGAGGTCGTTTCGCGGCTGCCACTGTATGTCGAACGAGGAATTCATGGTGTAAGGCAGTTTGTTATTGCGCTCGTAACCTGCCAAATAAAATGGAAGATCGCCATTTTCGATGCCGCCTGCATTCGGGAGCGCCGGAGGAGTCAGGTTGCCGTTGACCAACGTTGGCTGAGTAATCGTGTCCGGATTGCCGTTTGGAGGAGGCGCCAGTGTCGCGCCCCAAGGGTTCGAAAGTGTCGTGCTGCACGTTTGATAGATGCCCGGGGAGGGAGCCGGGCAGAACTGGCCGTTCACGAACGGCAGCTGCTGATTGACGCCGAACGGACCGCCGGGTGCGACGGTCGCGGCCGCCGGCTGGGAGAGGTATGCGTACAGCTCGCCTCGATCGTAGTACATGCCCCATCCCGCGCGGACCACGAGCTTGTTATTGAACTTCTTCGGGCTCCATGCCACGCCGATCCGCGGCGCAAAACCCCACTGCCGCCCGGTCAAGGTCGAATTGCTCACTCCGGGGGTGCCATGAGCGTTGTTTCCGGCGACGATCAAACCGTCGGATGTAATGGTGTCGGTCGACGGATTATAGGAATAGGCGCTGGGATCGAAGTTGAAAAGTTTGCCGCTTTTCTCCGTCAACCCCCCGTCCCAATCGAAGCGCAAACCCGCTGTGATCGAGAGGTTCGAGCGCATCTGAAACTTGTCTTGAATGTATTCGCCGGTTTCGTTCGCCCGCCAGTGGCGATTGGGATCTCCGCTCAGGTACTGTGTCGCGGTATTCAGGTAACCGTTGGTCAGTTCGCCTTGCAGAAACTGGTTGATGGACTCCGCTTCGATCACACCCAATTCGTTCCTTCGATCGCGCGTGTTGAGCTGTGTGTACGCGAAACTTCCTCCGAACGTAATTGTGTGCTTCCCAATCGTCCAGATCGCGTTCGCAGAGGGATTAAAGCGGTTCTGGAAAACACCGGTAAGTGCCGCCAGAGACAACGCGCCGGCGCCGATATTTAACAGAGGCTGATAGGAAGGCAGAACATTGCCCGGATAAGAAATGGTGATACCGGGGAAAATATTGGAGCCGAACGTGTTGATCGTGCAGTCGGCGGCGTCAAAGTGGGTCAACGCTTGGCAGTCGCTGCCGAACTGAGTCGGTGTAAATGGTTGAGCAATGGTGGAGTAAGCCTTTTCGCGAATGAACCCGAAGGTTTCCGTAACGCTCAGATTAGGCCGCACGACTTGTGCGTGGCTGAGGGAAATCACCTGGCTGCCCGCATCGAGATGCTGGGCAAAGCCCGCTACGGACGAATAGCCATACGGAGCGGTGGTCGGATCGTGCTGGTAATAATATTTCGCTGAAAACGAGTGAGTCGAGTTCGGGTTCCAGTCCAGGTCGGAAACGGCTTGGTTGGCAATGAAGTAGGCCGTACCGGGAATTTCCGCATCCTCGGGAAACGCTTCGATCAGTGCAGGGTTTGCAGTGTTCAATGCAAGTGCGTTGGGATTAGCCGAGGGAATCAAATATTGCCCGTTGGGAAATTTGTAGTTGAGAAAAGTGTAGGCGATCGGATTGATATCCCCCGCCGCGAGTCCCACCGTGGGATTCACAGGGCCATCTCCCAATCCGAGAAAAGACAGGTTATTGTTGTTCCCCACCGCAGCGAGCGCTGTCGCGGAGCGATCGTTGGTGAGGCCGGGCGGGACGGTGGGCCTGGAGATTCCGATCTCCTCGTCCGAGGCGTGCGTGTGCTGATAGCTTCCATAGAAGAACAGCTTATTTTTTATAATCGGCACGCCGAACGTCCCGCCCGCGGAATAACGATGCAAACTGGGATTTTTTTCATTCTGCGGAATATTCGGATCGGCGTTAAAGAAAAAAGGATCGGCGTTCAGCCAGTTCGTTCCGCGATGAACGTACGCCTGCCCATGAATGGCGTTCGTTCCGGAGCCGGTGCTGATGTCGATTTGCGCGCCGCTCGTCGATCCTTGCTGCGCGTCATACATCGAGGTGTTCACGCGAACTTCCTGAACCGACTCGGGCGCAGGCGTCGGGATCGACTCCCCGACGGCCAGATACACCGATGCGCTGCTCTGAACCGGAAGGGCGCTCAGGGCGGAAGAGGTGGCTACACCGGTTTCATTCACAACTCTCGACGATGAGACCTGGCTGGTGGTCTTGCCGTTAAATAAATTTTTGGCGTCCACGCCATTCAAGAGGAACGTATTGCTGGTGTCGCGCTGGCCATTGGCCCAAACCGGCTGGTTGCCCAAGCCCGCGTTTGCTCCCGTCCCCGCGGGGAGTTCCTCGTTCACACCTGGAGAAAGCATCACGTAACCCGTAAAAGATCCCGTGGGCAACGGAATTGCATCGAGTTCCGCTTTATCCATCACATAGCCGTTGGTGGTGTCGACGTCGTTGAGGAGCGGCGTTTCCTCAACCGTGATCGATTCGCCCAAGTGGCCGATCTTCAAACCGGCGTCGACGGTGGCGGTGCGGTTGGCCTGCACCTGAATCGACGGAATATTCAACGTTTGAAAGCCGGCGAGAGCGTACGTGATCGTGTAGTTTCCGATAGGCAGGTTGACGAAATCGTAGCGGCCGGCCTCGTTGGTCTGAAGCGTGCGCGTGAGTTTGGTCTGGTCGCCGACGATCGTGACCGTTGCGCCCGGAACGACAGCCCCCGAAGCGTCCGTCACCGTTCCGGTGATTCCGCCCAGCGTTTGCTGCGCGGATGCGCCGGGCGCCATTGACAGGGATAAATAGAAAAGTACTGCGGAAAGAAAAATGAAAACCTTTTTCGGCATGGTTCGTCCTTTTGCACAAATTTTCGTTAAGGGCGAAAACCCGGGCCAGGTACGGCCCGCCGAAAAAGGCCCGACCTCTGTTTCGTGTTACAGTATCGCGCTTGCGCAGAATTGGAAGACGATTCTTTGGATAGGAGGAATCGATTTTTGTGATTTTCTGCTGCGGCAGAGACGTGCATTGCTGCCCTAAAGAGTTTCACAGTGTATAATGTAGATGTAATTGTATAGTGAGTATATACGGTTAAAATCTGCGGAACTACTGATATGGCGTAGAGACACAGGCCATGACAATGTGCGATCCTCGCCGCGGATGTAGTTGGGGGAGCTTCAAGTTCGGGGGGAAGTAGCAACTCGGCCGGTTTGGGAAACATACCCGGGGACTTATCAATATCAGTAATTCCTGAGGCCGTGGACCAACGGTACGCGTTCAGGAGCCGCTGTGGGGGCACGATCACGCAACAATCGCGCGCCCCCATTCCACAGCGGCAGCGGTCCCCTTACAGAGCCTGCTTGAAGTTAAACCGCGGGAAATGACCCCGTGAGCCGGTAACGCCAATAGTCGAGGGCGCCTATTGGCTGGTACTTCGGATCGGTTCCGGACGGAACGCAACTTTGCAGTACTTCGACGCGGGCCTCCGGGTTGGGATCGAGAAAAAACGCTATCGAGTAGCGGTCCTGAACAGGAATCGCGACCCGGTGGGGCGTCGACACGTAGACATCGTTGGTCCACCGCATCAGACAATCGCTGATATTACAGATGAATGTGCCGGGTATCTTTGGCACATCGATCCAGTCGCCGCTTCTCGCCCGAACTTGTAGTCCCCCAACTGTGTCCGTCGCAAGAATCGTAAGATTCCCGTAGTCGGTGTGAGTTCCCGCTCCGCTGTCCGGAGCACGATCTGCCGTCATCGGCCGCGAGGGGTAATGCAGCACTCGCAAGACCGCCAAGGGAGCATTGAGCTTGTCGTCAAAGAAGTTCTCCTCGGTGCCCAGGTCTAGTGCAAACCCGCGGTGAATCCGGAGCCCCAGTTCCCAGCACGCGTTATAGTAGGCGAGCATCGTCTCGCGCCAACCGGGAATCGAGGGCCATAGATTCCCTCCCCGATACGGTTTGCCCGCAAGCACCTCCGGATCGTCGGCACTCAGTTCGAGAGCAATGTCGAATGCCTCCTTAAAGTCCGGCAGGCCCGAATCCACGTTCAGGCGTTCATCTTGCATCGCAACATAGCCGCGGTCCGCATGAAGCGAGCGCTTGATGGATAACCGTTCCTTGCTTTCCAATGGCAAAGAAAAAAACTCCCGCGCCGCGGAAAATACCGCATCGCACATGGCCTCAGGGATTCCGTGGTTGCTCACATAGAAGAAGCCGATTTCGCGGCAAGCACGCCCCATTTCCACAGCGACAGCGGTCCGCTCAACTAGGCTGCTTGAAGCTAAACCTGACACATCAACGACAGGAAGGGAATTCACTTTTTTCGACATGTCTCGTCCTCTCAAGGGAATTTTGCGTCAAGGGCGAAAACCGAGGCCGGCTGCAGCCCCTCGAAAAGGCCCAACTGAAGT
>JBEKTG010000014.1:0-18966 GCA_049516275.1 Candidatus Acidiferrales bacterium | reverse complement strand
GGAGGGTACTCGTTGCAGACAAAGCAGATCTTCATCGGCTTTTTCACCGGGCCTCCCGCAGCGCAGGCAGAAGGAAATGAGAGCGGGTGGTGGCCAGTTTCAGCAAGCCCATCATGACCGGCACAGGCTGCTGCCGCGCGTTGCCGCGCAGATGCTTCCAGCGGCGGAATGCGGAAGTACGAGCGAGTTCCTGGCGGTCTTCGGGAGTTAAATCCGCCGCAGCCTGCCAGAGACGGTCCCAACGGTTGAGCAATTCGATGCCTCGATCGACGGGCATGCTGCGGCCCAGACCGACGGTGCGCAGCGCGGCGAGGTCGGCGCGCGACCAGCGTTCGCCGGTAAGCGCAATCATATGGTCCGAGAGGACGTCCAGGCCCAGGTCGGTCTGCAGCGCAGCGTTCGCGTGCGTCTGGCGCGTTTCGTGATAGCGCACATAGCAAAGAACCTCGGGAACGGTGCCCAGCCAGCCGCGGCGTGTGAGTTCACACCAAAGACGGTAATCCTGCGACAGCGGAAGTTCGCGGTAACCGCCGAGATCTTCGATAGCAGAGCGCTCATAGCAAACCGCACTGTGGAGAGACGGAGCGCGCAACAGCAACTCCCAGCGGAAGATGCGCGGATTCCGGGGAGCGGTTACCGTGCGCGGAATGATGCCCTTTTCGTTGAATCCCTGCCAGTAAGAGACGCAGGCGCGGTATTCCGGGTGATCGGCGAGAAACCGCAGCTGCCGCTCGATCCGCTGTGGCGGAAAATGGTCGTCCGCATCGCAGCGAACGACGTACTTCCCACGAGCCGCGCGCAAGCCATCGTTGGCGGCGGCGTAGGGGCCCGCGGAAACGGCGCGCTTCAGAAGGCGAAACCGGGAATCCCTGCTCTGGAATTCTTCGACGATGCCGAGCGTTTCATCGGTGGAGGCATCGTCGACGACGATGTATTCCCAATCGGCGCAGGTCTGCCGCAGGGCGCACTCGAGCGTCGACGCGATGTGCCGCGCGCCGTTGCGAACGGCAGTGAGGATCGTGACGTGCGGCGCGTTCATACGAGGGCGGCCTGCCCGAGCAATTCCGAAAGAGTTTCGCGCGGAGGCGCGAGGCGCTTGTGGACCTGCAGCCAGACGTCGAGCACGAACAGGTTCCAGACACGGCGGGCGTTGCGGCTGGCCGTCTGCGAATCCTGCACCAGGGCGCGCACCCCGTCCGCTTTGAGCAAGCCCTGTTTGACGGCGGCGCCTTCCGGCAAGCCGCGGATCAGATCGTAGAGACCAGGCTGCTGCACCCAGCGCCGCAGCGGCGTGTCAAAGCCCCACTTCGGGCGGCTCAGGATCTCAGGCGGGCAGCGCTGGCCCAGCGTTTTCTTGAGCAGGATCTTAAAATCGGAGGCGTTCTGCTTCAGGCTCCCGGGAACACGCTGCGCAAAACGCACCAGGCGATAGTCCATGAACGGCACGCGCACTTCGAGAGAGGCGGCCATCGACATGCGATCCGTCACGGCAAGAATCTGGTCGGGCAGGTAGGTGTTCTGGTCGATGAACTGGCGGCGGGAGATGGAATCGCTGCCGGGATATTTCGCCCAGAGCGACGCAATCGTCTCTTCGACGCGGCCCGCGGCCGGGAAACCGATGTTTTCCAGAGCGCGGGCATCGAAAATCTGCAGCTTGTGGAGATAGCTGCGCCACGCCATAGAAGGATCGCCGGCAAGGCGAAGCTCTTCCGCCCAGGCATACTTGTAGCGGTCGACAACGGGCGCAAGCGAGCGGGCAGCCCCGGGGGCATGTTGGAAAATCCTGCGGATCTTTCCGGCGCCGGGGTCGACGTAACGCGCATAGCCTCCGAAAAGCTCGTCGCCGCCAAGCCCGGAGAGACAGACCTTCACGCGCTCGGCCGCCATGCGGCTAATCAGGTAATTGGGGATGATGGAGGAATCGCCCATGGGCTCGTCCATATGCCAGAGGAGCAGGGGCAGTTTCTCGACGGCATCGTTCACGGAGGCGAGAAGCTCGGCGTGCTGAGTCCCGGCGCGCTGCGCGACGGCTTGAGCGTAGGGAAGCTCGTTGAACTCGCTGTGCTCAAAACCCATGGCGAAGGTGCGCATGGGGACGTCCGACTGACGCTGCGCGGTGATAGTGATGAGGCTCGAATCCAGGCCGCCGCTCAGGAACGACGCCACCGGGACGTCGCTGCGCATGCGGAGCCTGACGGCGTCGTCGAACTCCTCGGTGAGCTGGAGCTGCGACGAATCGCAATCTTTCACCGTGCCGGCGGGAATGGCGGACAAATCCCACCAGGCGCGGTTCTCGTAACGCTCCTCGCGAATCAGCAGGTAGTGGCCCGGCAGCAGCTTGCGCACTTGCCGGTAGGGCGTCGCTTCGCGCGGGATGTAGCCGATGCGGAGGAAATCCGCGATGGCGTCCGGATCGAGGCTGGTTTCGAGCTCGCGCTGCGTGAGCAGGGACTTGAGTTCGCTGCCGAAGAGCCAGCGCGAACCGGCGCGTGCGTAGTAGAGCGGCTTGACCCCCATGCGATCACGGGCGAGCAGCAGCGAACGCGACTTGCGGTTCCAGAGAGCGAAGGCGAACATGCCGTTGAGTTTCGGGAGCAGAGCCGGGCCGTGCTCTTCGTAGAGATGCACGAGGACTTCGGTGTCGGATTTCGTGGCGAACCGGTGGCCGCGCTGGATGAGCGATTCGCGGAGCTCGACGTAGTTGAACAGCTCGCCGTTCATGACGACGGCGAGAGATTTATCTTCGTTGAAGATGGGCTGGTCGCCACCGGCGAGATCGATGATCGAAAGACGACGCATGCCCATGGCTACGGGGCCATCGACGAGAAAACCGTCGGCGTCTGGGCCGCGATGGGACTGAATGTCGACCATCGGCTTGACGTCGTGGAGGCGCGGGTGCGTCGTGGTGTCAAATATGCCGGCTATGCCGCACATGGCGATTTTCTCTCGAGTTGGCGCGGGCTGGACACGGTGGTCACACCGCGCCGCCTGGGCTGAATTTCCACTGGATCGTCCATGAGAACGGGAGCCTTTGCGTACCTTTCAGCAATAACACGCGGCCTGCTTTCTCGACTCCATAGTCCGGCAGAAACCGGCAGGGCGCGATTTCCATGGCGACGCCATGCGGCGCGGAAACGTCCATCTGCGCGGACGAGCCGTCGGCGGAAGTCCACAGCAAGTGGCGCAAATCGGGCTCCCGCGATGAAGCTGGATTCCAGGATGCGTCGCCCAGACAGATGCGCGATTCAAAGCGGACACGGCTTGTGCCTTCGATGCGTTCCGCAAACGCGAGCGTTCCGGCGTCCGTGAAGCGCCAGGTGCGAAACAAGACGATTCCCGGATGCAGACGGCTGAAAGCTTCGCAGCGGAACTCGGCGCCGGCGCCGGGCAGCGATTTCCAAACACCGCCTTCCGGCCAGTACCAGCGCGCGAGAAAACGGGCATCCTGCCTGGTGATTACGGGCGGAAGGCCGTCGAGCGACGTGACATTCTGCGCTTCGCCGCATTGATAAAAACGCGAGCTGGCGTCGGTGTTGCTGAAGAAGCTGCCCGGCTCGCGGACCAGGACGTCTCCCTTCCACCAAAGCTCGTAGCTGCCGCGGCCGGCATCGCCGTGGGGGCCGACGCTTTCACGAGCGTCGCCGTGCGCGGCGACTTCGACGTTCAAAGAAGCCGAACGCAAAATAGCGAAGCCTCCCTTGGGGAACACCAGCGAGGACTGCGCCGATGGGCAACTCGGAAGGTCCGGAGCGGCGCCACAATAAAAAACCGTCAGGGGAGCGATCGCGCGATGGCGTGGCGGCTGCTTCAGCAGCCCGTAGAAAAATGCAGCCGGGAGCAATCCCCACAGATCCTGGCCGGTGCGGTCGGGCGAATTGTCGCCGAAGCGGGGAAGAGAGCCATCGGGCCGGAAAAGCTCGTTCGCCAGGCGAAACATCGACTCGATGCGGGATTCAAAGCCCGTGGGCAGCGCGCGGCGACAACGGCGGCACGCGAGCCAGTATTCCAGGGCGGTCCGGCTGAGCAGAACATGGTAGTGGCTCGACTGTTCCGCGAAAGTGCCGTCTTCGAGCACGAGCTTGGGAAAATATTCATCCCAGATTTCAAAGGCTTGTTTCTGCCAGCTGGCCGCTTGCCCGCAATCGGCCAGCGCGACACTGGCGAGAAACAGGCCGCGCGCGTCGTTGAGCAAGTGGTTGTGCAGCCCCAGGCCATATTCGATTGTCCGAGAGAGTTGACGTGCGTCGCTCCAGACCTGCCGTTTGATGGGAACGACGAGAGACGCCGTCGCCGAACCGCCGCTGCGACCAATCCAGAAAAGAATCGAAGTAAGCGAAGCAATCCGTTCCGCAACCGTGTAAGGCCATGCGGCCACAGCGGAGTTGCTCCAGCGGCCATCCATCCATCGCGGGAGATCTTCCGCGAGCGCCTTTCCCGCGCGTTCGTCGCCGTAAGCGGCGGCCATCGCGTAGCGGAGCGCCCAATAGAGACGATGATAGGCGTGATGGTCTTCTGCGTCCTCAAGGGCATCCAAATTGGCGATGTCGAGGCGAACCGTACGTCCGCCGGCGAGGCGGTAGATACCCTGGAGTTGCGCGTCTACCTCGGCAAAAAGCGCCTGCAAGTCCATGGCGTTGTCGCCCATCCGAGCTGGGGCGTTTTCGCAGAAGAGTGGAAATATGTCCTTGGAAAATGCCGGGGGGGCTTCATGCTCCGGCGGACGCGCCGATTGTACGGGCTTACCGCGCGGCCGGAGTACATCCTTGCGCATCCCGTAGAGCGACATTCGCAAAGGCAGAAGCAGCGTGCCCACTCCATCTCCCCAGCGGCCTCTCCGCCAGCACTGCCGGAGGAAGTTGGAACGCTCGGCTTGGGAGATTACGCCCATGGCATCCGTTTCGCTCAAGCCGACTGCGCGATGGGGTCGCGCGCCAGCACCGTTTTCTCAACAAACGTCCGGAGGGACCGCCCGACGCGCTCGGTGGCGCGGCCGTCATCGTAGGTGCAAAGCTCCTTCACAATCTTTCTCCGTTCTTCAGCCAAACGCCCGGGATTTTCGAGCGCCGAGCGCACCGCCCGGATGAGTTCTGCACGGCTGTAGACGATATCCACGCCCCCGGTCCTGGTGATCGGCAGATAATGCTCCTGTTGGTACAAGTCCCGCGCCGTCTGATTATATTGAGTGCCGGGTCTGTCGTCGTAGGCAGGCCCAATTTGCGGACGGTCGAAGATGGCGCCATCCAAAGCCATCGTGGAAGCCACATTGACGTGCACACTGCTGTAATACAGGCACGAGGCCAGCTTCTGGATGTCGCGCGTGCGCACATTGGCGTGGCCGGTGATGCGGCCCTTGGGCCACGGATCGTCGTAGACCACGTGCTTGACGTTCTGCAGAACGGATTGCCAGCGTTCGATCGGATCGACGGGATGGTTGCGGAAGAGAATCACGGGATTTCCCGGAATTTCCTTGGCCTCGATCGCATCGTCAATCTGCTGGAGGAAGCGCGGCTCGTGCGGCGCGCACGCGAAATAGCCGCCGCCAAAGAGAATCACGGGACGCCCTTCGGGAAGCGCGAGCTGGCTGCGCCATTCCTGTTCCGTCCATAGATAGGAGCGGTCCCAATAGAAATCAAACTGCGGCGCCCCGACGATGCTGATCTGCCTGGGAGATATTTCCGGATACGCCCGGAGGAGTTCCCCGGCGTTGTAGCGATTCCACACCAGATACTGGTCGAACAGGACCGCGCACCATCCTCGCGTGGTGATGTTATCGAAAGAAAGAATCGACGCGCACAGCGGGACGCCGTGCCGCGCGCAGGCCCTCAAGGCAGCTTCTTCATTCGGCAGAGAAGGCGTCAGGCTGAAAGCCGCATCCGGTTTGAGGCGATCGATCTGTTCCTGAATTTCGAGGCCGTTTGTTTCCGTCTCGAAAAGGGTCTGCTCTTTGCGGCGCAGGTTTTGCTCGCCGGTAAGCGCGCTGATTGCGAGCACGGCCTGGTTGCGGGCGCGGCGGCGGAGGCGATGGTAGAGGTTGCGCCCGACGTCCGCGCGGCGCTCCCAGATGGGCTCGCTCGGCGTTTTCAGCCTTTTCTTGTGCAGCAGGTTCAGCCAGCTCCTCACGCGCTCGTGATCCGCACTGAACTTGAACTCGGCAAGCGGGTGCACTTCGATGCGCGCGTCTTCCAGTTCCTTCTGCAGGTCCTTTTCGCTCCAGCCCAGCAGGATCACGGGGTCGGCGACTTCGCGAAGCCGGTCCAGCAGGCCTGTGCGCAGAATGTAGCGCACCGAAAACTGAATGCTCATGGGAATCAGCAGACGTGGTTTGCTCATGTTAGCCGTTGTGCGCTTTCGAGGGATTGGGAATTGCCGGCACCGGAACCGCCGGAACCGCGCTTGCCAGCAACTCCGATTGCTTCTTACGGGCGGGCAATAACCGGAGCATGTTGCGCTTTGCCCGGTACGCCTTGCGGTGCAGCCAATCGGCCGGGCCCTGGGAAGTAGCGCCGAAGTCGGTCCACTCCCTCTCGAGCGACTGAATCTCTTCCACCTGGTCCAGAATCCGGGTTGTGGAGGAGGCGAAAGCCGCCACGGGCTCGCACGGGCGCAGCAGGAATCCCACGTACCCAAATCCCGAGACGATGTTCATGGACACCAGGCTGAATCCGACGGCGCGAAAAATATCGAGAGCGGTCGACTGCGTCAGCCAGAAGCAGTGGTCCGCCTTGGTAAACGTTTTGGGCGCGCCGACCATACGGCACATCTCCATGAAATCGGCGATATCGACATAAAACAAGCCACCTGGATTCAGCAGGCTGCGAATGCGCGCCAGCGAGAACCGCAAGTCGAACAGATGCTCAATGCTGCGGCAAAGGAGGATCAGATCGAATTTCTGGTCGGTCTGCCAATCTTCGAGCGAGCCAACGATGGCTTCGAGACCCGCGGCACGCGCGGCGGCGACTTCATCGGTGGCAGGATCGAGCACGGTGCCCTGCAGACCAAACTCCTTTACGACCTCCCGCGTGATGATCCCGGCGCTGCCTCCGACATCCAGCAGTTTTCCCTGCCGCTGGCGCGGCACGAATCCGGAGAGGACCCTGGTCAAAATTCCGCCGTAGGAAACCTGATCCGCCTGCACATGGGCGAGGCTGTGTGCCACGCCGTTGAATTGGCAGCTGACGGTGCGGTACGACCCGCTGCCGTAAAATTCGGAATAGCCGGAAAAAGTGAACCGGTCGACGAGGTACAAAAGCCCGCAATCGAGGCACAACGCGCTCCGGAAAGGCAATCCGTACCGGTCATCATCCGTCACCAGAACGTGGCGAGGAGACGAGCAGACGTTGCAGGAAGTGACCAGTTCCCTTTGCAGCTTCCGCAAGCGGCCGACTTCGGGCTCGCAACGTTTGCGCCGGTTCTGCAGATCGGCAGGATGAATTAGAAACTTTGGCATCGATTTATTTTCTCGCCTCAGTCGCCCAGCATCACGGAATGGGCGGCAAATTCCGGTCGCGGCGCGGAATTGGTGACTTCCCAGCTCACATCGGGAGTAATCATCCCCAGCAGCATTTCCGGATCGTCGTTTCCAGACACGTCCAGCATGATGCTGTCGGAAAAGAATCGCGCGCTCCCCGCGCCAGCCGCTGAACCAAGCAGCTTGAAATAGACGCTGTAAATGCCGGGCCGCAACCACAGGCCGGGAAAACACACGCGAATCTGATGGACGCCGGGCCGATCCGCAATCTTCAGCATGCGGCTGTTGGCGGGCATCACCACGACGGACTCGCCGTTCGCATCCTGAATCATGCAGAACAAGCGAAAGCTCGGAAGGCTGGCGGCAAGGTCCAGGGTGCAGCTCACCTCAAAAGTCGATCCGGATTCGATCGCGCCGGGATTCTGGCCGTTGATAAGAGTCGAGTGGAGCCGCGTCTGCGTGCCGGCCGAATTCGGATTGTCCTGCATCTGGCTCCGCGTGTAGCGGAACAGCACTTGTTCGATATCGCCCGCGCTGGCAATGCGTCCCTGCTCCAGGCAGATTCCCCGGGTGCAGAGCGTGCGCACGGCAGCCATATTGTGGCTGACGAACAACACCGTGCGCCCTTCGCTGGCCACTTCGTTCATTCGTCCAATGCACTTTCGCTGGAAGGCCGCGTCGCCCACCGCGAGGACTTCGTCGACCAGCAGAATCTCCGAAACCAGATGAGCAGCCACGGCGAAGGCGAGCCGCAGGTACATACCGGAGGAGTAGCGCTTGACCGGCGTATCCATGAACTTCTCGACTTCGGCAAAGGCGACAATTTCGTCAAAGCGGCGCTCGATTTCATTCTTCTTCATGCCCAGGATCGCGCCGTTCAGGTAGATGTTCTCGCGTCCGGTAAGCTCGGGGTGAAAGCCCGTGCCTACTTCGAGGAGGGAGCGGATGCGTCCGTTGATGCCTACGCGGCCGCCGGTGGGAGAGGTGATCCGCGATAAGATCTTGAGAAGAGTGCTTTTACCGGCTCCGTTCCGGCCGATTAGCCCCAGTACCTCACCTTCCTTTACCTCGAAGCTTACGTCGCGGAGCGCCCAGATATTCGGGGAACTGCCGTTCTCTCCGTTGCCTTGATTTTCCCTCTTGGCAAAAGCTTTTCTCAGACGCCGCGCCGGAGCCCCCGCAGCATGACGCAAAGTGTCACGCAGGGATCCGTAAGCCTCTTTGGTCCCGATCTCGTATCTCTTTGATAATGCTTCGACGCGGATGACTGTGTGGCTCATAGACTCCGATTTTCAGTTCCCGCAAGCCAAGCCGAGACTGATCCACTGCCAGACGTGAAAGCTGTTGTCACATAGACCCAAGCAATACTCTTGCCACTGTTTTCGCACCGAATCGGGCTCAAGCCATGTGTTTCCATGCGCTTGAAGGGCAGTTTCGATGCATTCGGCCGCCCAGCCCCGCAGCTCGCCGCGCAGCCATTCGCGCTGGGGGGTCTGCACGGGGCGTTTGGGCGCCTCCACCACCGAGGCCGCCACGAGATGCCTGGCAACATCCCGGAGCAGCTTTTTCCGGGTGCCGTTCTCAATTTTGCGCTCGACCGGCTGGCGGAAAGCCAGCTCAAAGAGCCGATGGTCCAGAAAGGGTTCACGCAGCTCGATAGAAGAGCGCATCGAGATGCGATCATTGAAACGCAAGGCCTTAGGCATCTTCGTGTAGCGCGTGTCGAGGTACTGGCGGTTGCGCAAGGCATCCGGGAACGGGTGCGGGGCGGAGAAGGGCTTCGCGAGCGAGCGAAACTCGGGCATCAGGCATTCAGGACGCGTGGTGCGCTGCTTGGTGCCTTGAATCGGAGAGGCGGGCGAGCCGTTCTTACTCGCCGAATAGTAGTCGTAACCGGCCCACTGCTCGTCCATGCCCTGGCCGTCCATCACCACGGTGACACCATCGGCGCGCGCGCGATCGAACAGTCGCGCGTAAGCCAATGTGGGCATGCCACCAAAGGGCTCGCTTTGATGTCGCTGCACAGACGCAGCAAGGTCGGGAACTTCCTTCGGATCAAGCTGGTAAACGATAGAGGGGTGCTGGGTGCCCTCGAGCATCTTTTTAACCCAGGGTAGTTCGTCGTAATCCGGATTGCCCGTGATATAGGTAAAGGCCTCGATATTGCTGTCGCGCCCGTGAACGGCTTGCACCAGGCCCACGAGGATCGACGAATCCAGGCCGCCGCTCACGTTGATGCCCACCGGAACATCGGAGCGAAAGCGCAGCTTAATGCTGTCTTTCATGAGCGCGAGATACTCTTCCTGCACGGCTTCCACGGGCCGCGCGTCAAAGCCAGGCCCTACCCGCTCCGCAAGGTCATACCAGCACTTGACGGAAATCCTACCGGCCTCCCACGTGAGCGAATGCCCGGGTGGCAGTGCGTAGATATCCTCCCAGAAGGTTTCGGCGGAATGGTCGTGCAAGCCATCCACGAGATAGGTCGCCCACGTGGAGGCTTTCATGCGCTGCGGCGCGCCGCCCGCGAAAAGCGTCTGGATCTCGCTGGCGAAAAGCACTGGTTCCTCGCCGTGCAGGTAATAGTGCAGAGGTTTGACGCCGAAGCGGTCGCGCGCGGCGAACAAGCGCTGCTTGTGCTCATCCCAGATGAGAAGGGCAAACATGCCGATAAAACGGTCGAGGCAGGCCTCGCCCCATTTCTTGTAGGCAGCGAGAACGACCTCGGTGTCCGTCTGGCTGTGGTAGGGATAGTCCTTGAGCTCCTGCCGCAATTCCAGGAAGTTGTAAATCTCGCCATTGAGCGCGATGGTGAGGCCGCTTTCAGCGTCCGTCATGGGCTGGCGGCCAGCCGGCGACAGGTCGAGAATACTCAGACGGTTGAGCGCGAGCGCGGCAAGGCCGCTGGGGTCAAAGTAGCTGCCCTCCATGTCTGGCCCGCGATGGCGCTGGCTGGCGATCATGGCGGCCAGCTGCTCGGGTTTCCAGCCCCGGCCTACGATTCCTGAAAGTCCACACATATCAGCCGCGATCCTTTCGGTTGCCCGCGACGCAAGCCTCTTCGGGCTGCGATTGAAGGAAGGCTGCGATTTGTCCGGCGATGAAGCGCTCGGTCTTCTCGGTGGATTCGATGGTGCAGCCACCGATATGCGGCGTGATGAGCAGATTGCCGTGATCGCGCGCATATTGCACGAGCGGGTGAGCAGCCATGCCCGACGAATCTTCCGACGAGAGAACGTCCACTGCGGCGCCGGCGATGCGCCCCTTGCGAAGCGCGTCCAGCAGCGCCGGTTCGTCCACCAGTTCACCGCGCGAAGTATTCACGAACCAGGCAGTGGGTTTCATGAGCGCAAAGTGGCTCGCGCCAAAGAAGCCGCGCGCCTTTTCGCTGAAATTCACGTGGAGCGTTACGAGGTCGGAGGTCGCCAGAAGACTCTCGAGCGAGGCGATTTCGATTCCGTCTTCAGAGGACCTGGCATCGAGACCCGGATCCGTCACCAGCACGTGCATCCCGAATGCCGCCAGCCGCGGCGCCATCATGCGGCCCACGCGGCCATAGCCGACGATTCCCGCTCTCTTGCCGTGCAGTTCCCGGCCGACGAACAGGTCGCGATTCCAGCCGCCCTCTGCGACGTGCCGGCTAGCCGCGGGCACGTGGCGGATCAGCGCAAAGATGAGCGCCATGGTGTGCTCGGCGGTGGCGTAAATGTTGCGGAGGAAGTCCGGGTGATCGCGCAGTGAAATGACGCGGATGTTGCGGCGCTTCGCTTCGTCGAGGTCGATGTGATTCAGGCCCGTGGTGGCGGTGGCAATCACGCGCAGCCGGGGCGCCGCTTCCATAATTTCAGCGTCGATGCGATGGCGCAGGCGCACCCACAGGATATCAGCGCCTCCTACTTTTGCGAGGAGTTCGCCGCGATCCTGAATGTCCGCGAGCTCGACGCGGCCCAACGAGCCCAGGAGGCGCAGCGCATCCGCAGAAAAACGGGAGCTTTCCGACACGAAGATGGCGGGAGAAATCACAGGGAGTCCATTCGCGGGATTACTCCCGTGAGGCCGGGGCGCAGGCCTCGGCGTCCATCTGGGTGCGGAGGATTTGCTCGACGATCAGCAGGTCGAGGGGGGTATCGATATTGCGGGAGCGTTCTTCGGGGATGATCCAGGCGCGGCAATCGGCGCCCTTGAGCGAATTCTGCTCCATGAGAACGGAGCGGCGGGTGAGGTAGATCGACCCGTCGCGCAGATAGAGCTTGCTCAGCTGCTGGCGCGGCTTTCCTTCGAATTCCTCGGCGAAGGGCGGGTCGCTTACGCGGCCCTCGGCGTCGATCCATTTCATGCGGGCCGGGTGACGCTCGCCCACATCGGAGAAGGAAATTACGGAGTCGGCGCCGGTTCGGTCGAGCAGGTCGATGGCACCGTCGATATCCTGGGGGAGGCGCAGCGGGTTGGTCGGCTGCAGCGTGAGGACCGCATCGTAGGACTCACCCATGGCTTCGAGCCTCCGGACAACGTCCTGCAAAACAGGGATGGTGGGCGTGTCGTCCTTGGCCAGTTCGGCCGGACGGGGGAACGGAATGTCGATTCCCCATTGCCTCCCGATGTTAGCAATTTCGACGTCGTCGGTGGAAAGCACCGTGCGCGTGAGTTTCGTACTCGCTAATGCAGCCTCGGCGGTATAGGCCAGCAGCGGCTTACCGAGCAACAACGCGACGTTCTTCCGAGGGATGCCTTTCGACCCGCCGCGTGCGGTTATGATTCCAAGTACGCGCATGGCCATGCTGATCCTCTGCTTCCTGATCATAGATGTAATGCAGGCGCTTTTGGACGTAGGGTTCGAGTTCTACCAGGCCGTCGGCAATGCGCCCCGATACCAGGCCGTCGCCATAGAGGGTGCTGGGTTTGTAGGAGCCGTGCCGCAGCTGATTCCGCAGCGCCTGAAGAACCAGGGACGCTTCGGGCGGAACGTGCGTGACGTGCTCGTCGGTTTCGCGCCCTTCCTGGCGGTCGCCCACCAGCACGACCGGGGTGCCGAAATAGCCGGCGTCGCGGACGAAGCTGCTGGAATTGCCCACCGCGCAGGAGACCCGCCCTAGGAGATTCAAGTAATGCTCGGGGGAAAGGTTGGTAATCGTGCGCAGCCAGTTCGGCGCTTCGCGGTCGCGGAAGAGCCGGATGGCTTTGCTGATGTGGTCGGCGCCGGCGTCAATGTTGGGCCACAGCATCAAGGTCTGCATCTGGAGTTTGGAGAGAGCTTGCAGAATTTCCTCGACCTGCTTGCGTTCCCCGCCATAGGTTGTCGTGGTCGGGTGGAAAACGACGAGGAGGAAGGGACGGTTGATGTCGATGGTCGCGCCGCTGCCGGTGGAGTTGACCAACTCCGAGGTGATCGACGGGACCAGCATCCGCGCGATGTCACTGCTGGGGCAGCCGACGCCCAGAATGGATTCCGGGTGCTCTCCCATGCGGACAAGATACTCGGCCGAACGCTTCGTGCTCGGAAAATGATAGTGCGCGAGTTTCGTGATGGCGTGGCGGGCGCTCTCATCGATGGAGCCGGATACTTCCCCGCCCTGGATATGCACTATGCAGATGTTCATATAAGCGGCGGCCAGAGCGGCGGCCAGGGCTTCGTAGCGGTCGCCGATCAGCATAACCACATCGGGCTTCAGGCGCTGGAACTCGCTGGAGAATTCGACGACCGCAAAGCCGAGCGACTTGGCCATCGTCGCGGGCGTGGAGCCTTCGAGCTCGATGTAGATTTCCCCGTCGACGTTAAAACCGTCATTCTTGACGTTCTGCACCGGGTTTCCGAAACGCTCGAGAACCATCGTGCCGGCGGCGACTACCTGCAGCTGCAGTTCCTCCCGCTGTTTGATGGAGAGCAGTACGGGCTTGAGACGCCCGTAATTGGCGCGATCCACAAGGACCACACAGACTTTTCGTTTGGGCTTCGTTTCCACGGTGGCTCCTGAAATCAGCAGTTCCTTCGAAATCCCGTTACCGGGCATCTTTTCGCTCATACGATGTCCGCAAACTCCGTTTCCATACGCCGGAAATACAGCGCGCCGCCCAGCAAAAACAGCAGTGTGGCCGCTGCCGATACCGCAACCGCCAGCCCCGGCCCGGTCTTGGTTCCCAGCAGCGCCCAGCGGAATCCGTCCACCACGCCGACCATCGGGTTCAGCGCATACAGCGTGCGATAGCGCACGGGAATCATGCTGCTCGGATAAATGATGGGCGAGGCATACATCCAGAACTGAGTGAGAAACGGCACTACGTAGCGCACGTCGCGATATTTCACGTTCATCGCCGACAGCCAGAACCCCATGCCGATCGAGGCGGCCAGGCCCAGCAGAAGGAACACCGGCAGCCACACAATGTGTTTGGTCGGAGCGTGGCGGTAATAGGCCATCATCCCGATAAGCACCACGAACGACAGCGCGAAGTCGACCAGGCCCGCCAGCACTGACGCCAGGGGAATCGCCAGGCGCGGGAAATACACCTTGGTGATCAGGTTGGCACTGCCCACCACGCTGTTAGACGATTGCGTCAACGAAGTGGCAAAGAAGTTCCAGGGCACCAGCGCCACGAAAGCAAAAAGCGGATAAGGGGTGCCGTCGGAAGGCACTCTTGCAAACATCCCGAAAATCACGCTGAAAATCAGCATGGTGAGCAGCGGCTGCAAAATAGCCCAGGCTGCGCCCAGGGCGGCTTGCTTGTAGCGAACCTTCACGTCGCGCCAGACGAGGAAGTAGAGCAGCTCGCGATATTCCCAAAGCTCTTTGAGCTTGAGATTCGCCCATCCGTGGATCGGCTCGATCCACAGCGTTGCGCTGTTTCCGAATTCCTCCCGTTCGGCCGGTGCGGCGGGTACGGCGATAGTCGCTGGGGTTGTGCTCGTCAATTTTAAGTCACTTATTTCGGTCACTTGTTTCCGTCACTTGCTTCGACTAGGAGCGAGCCGGCAGCGGCGAACGGGCAGGCGCGGGAGCCGATTCCACCCTAACGCCATCAAATTTCGACACTTCCGGGCGACCCATGTTCGCAAGGATGTGTTTGCAATCCACTCGCCGAATGGCGAACAAGTCGATGCCCGGTAAGTTGTTTCCTGGCTCTGTGCAGAGCGAGCAGCAGTAGCCCAATTGCCGCAGAATTTCCACTGTGTTCCGATTAAAGGAATCTGCTTTCCCATAGGGATAGCTGAAGGGCCAGAGGGCCTGCGGCTCTAAGTTCTTTTGAATCAGTTCCCAGTTTTTAGTGAGGTCTCGGAACAGCTGGGGATATCGCAGGGTCGCGAGAGGACGGTGCTCGTGGGTATGGCCCCCGATCAGCATGCCGGCTCGCTGCATCTCTCGCGCCTCGCTCCAGTTCAGATAGAGCTCTTCGCCAAACGCCTTCTGGTCTCCGAGGTATCTCTCAAAGAGTGTTTTCACGGCCTGATCGCGGATTTCCGGCTGCAGCGCGAAATTGAACAGATACTTGAAGCGCGCGACTTCCGGCGTATCGAGGGGATAGGTCCACTGGAAGACGGACGGGTCCGTTTGCATTGCAAGCTTGTCGGCGTGCCCAAGCTCCTGCACGGTCTTCTCGAACGCGGCGCGATATTCGTCGAACCCGAGATGAGCCGTCAAAAAATGATTCATGTGGACGGGCGCGACAATGCCGTCTTCGAGGCAGCCGCTGATCAGGAAAAAAAGTCCCTGGATCTGCTCTTCGGCGAGAATGGGTGTTACGTCGGCGTAGTGCTCGCGCAAGCCGTCGTCGAAAGTCATCAGACAGAGGTCGCGCCGCGGCGTATATTTTCCGGCCAGGAACGCCATCGCCGATTCCAGGGTCGCCATCTCGTAGAAGTCCGGGAGAGCCTTCGCCTGGCTACGAAAATCGTCCAGGAGCATTCCCTTGATCCGCGGAAAGCGGGTGCGAGGCAGTTCGCGCACGTAGTGATAGGTGGCGACGTGCAGTTGTGGAGGGTGGCTCATCGCGTTTCGGCTCCGGTTCGTTTTCCTGTTTTGCGATGCGGGGTCTAGTTCGGCCGGTCCTGGTCGGAATCCGACTTGGTCCAATACCAGGGGCATTCGCAGTCGTCCTGCGTGGGAGTCTTCGCGTCGCGCAGGAAGATTGCGCTCATAATTCCGCCGCCCTTGCCATCGAGCGGCTGAAACCGCGACGGCAATGCTCCGCCATCGGGATGGACCGACGAACCCTTGAAGCCAAGATCCTGAAGAACCTTGCGCGTCTCGCCGTGGTAGCCGTAGAAATCCGCAGCCATGGCTCCGGCGCGGTCCAGCTCTCCGACGAAAGCGCCGAACAATGCCTGGGCATTTGCCGGCGACGCCGGGAGAAATTCCACGAGACGCCCGATGCGGTCCACATCTTTTCGTCCGTGGGGGGTTTCGGTCCGGATCGTTTCGAGTCGCCATACGGCGAGACCGGTCTTCTTGCCCTCGGCCACCGTAAGGAATTTGTATTCGAAGTCTGGGTGATTCTTATAGCGCCAGGTGAGGAAATCGGCGTCGCGGGCCGCGCCAATGGTGCGTTCCGCGTGTGCGGGCCAGTCCCGTTCATCCCATTCCGCGGGCAGCACGTGCCCCATCTGCAACGGCGACACCGGAAGTTCCTTCAGTTCGAATGCCGAGATGAGGCTCGCGGCGCGTTCATCGGACCAGTCCGGATAAGCAAGCTTGAGCGCGCACGCCATGCGCTCGCCCTGGTGCGGAAGCACCAGGAAATGGCGCGGAATTTCCGGCAGCACTTGTCCCCGCAGCACCTGATAGATCGCCACCGTCGCCGGATTGATGCCGAACGCCACCACCGCCGAGAATTCCGGCTTGCGGAAAGAACTCAGAAGCTGCAGCGCCATGGCGCCCTTGCGATAGTCAGGGCGGATCACGTAATTCACGATCCACACCGCCTTGGACGACTGGCTGAAGCGATTCAGCGTGAAAGGAATTCCGCCGAGAATGCCCACCAGCTCGGGACCGTCCACCGCCAGCGAAAAGCTGTAGCTGTTGGGGTCCCAGTGACCCGGCCGGCGAAAACTCCAGTCAAACAAGGGCCGGTTGCGCGTGTAGATGTGGTTCTTGGCCCAGTGCTCATTCAAAAAATCGCTGATGCGCGGGTACTCGCTGAAGTTGGCGTATCTAAATTCCACTGCCATTGGAGGAACCGTTTCCTTTCACTTTTTCTTCGACCAGCGCGGTGGTCAGCTCGATCGAGAGAAGCTGCTCGATTTCTTCCGGGGAAAACTGCACGTTGAATTCCTGTTCCAGGGCCAGCACAAAACTCAAGTGGTGAAGCGAGTCCCACGTCTCGATCGTGTCCGGGGTGGATGCCGGCCCCAGGCTCGCTTGCGGCACTTGAAACACGTCGGTGGCAACTGCGATCACTTTATTAAGCACGAGATTCGTTGGACCGATGGGAACCGTTTGTGACATGCAGTCGAATCCATTCTGGGAACGGAATGTTGGCTTCGCCTAGATTCAGGCTCCACAGCGTGGCGCCGTTTTCCGACGCAACCGGCCGGAATTTATGAGACTCGTACAGGTCCTTTACCGGCGCGTTCTTCTTTGTGGGGATGAACCACCCTTGCAGCAGACTGGCTCCCCGCGCTTTGCCCGCATCGGTGAGAAAACCCAGCATGGCCGTCTCGATGGTGCGCCCGATCACGCGGCAGCTCAGCAGAAATGTGTCGATCTCGCAGACATCGTCCTCGGTGCGCGTGATGAGCACGCCCACGATGCCGTTGTCACCGAAGCGATCCTTCACGCCCACCGAATAGACGCCGCAGTCCGGCCGGGAAACGAATTCCGCGATCTGTTGTTCCGTATAGCGCCGCGTGGTCACGTTGTACTGGTTCGTCTTCTGCGTGAGCTGTGCGACGCGGGCGATCGAATCCGGCGTCACGTTGGCGATCACGACTTCCTGTTCGAGCGAACGGAAGAAGTCTTCGAGCGAACCGGACGTCTGCGCCAGATCGGAGCGCTTGCGCTGCTCGTGGTATTGCTTCGTTTTTACCTGGTCTTCGGAGGAAAGTGTCAGCCGCTCGAAGAACGGACAATCGCGCAGCGCCTGCGTGTATCCCTGCACGTGGCTCGGTACCGGGATGACCTTCACATCCGGCACCTCGGACCTGACCAACTCTCTTTCGACCGGGTTGTCGTCGAAGAACGCAATCGAGTCGATGCCAACGTTTAATTCTTCCGCGATCTCTCGCAGGTTTTGCGCCTTGTCCTGCCAGTTGATGCGAAACGCGGCGAAGTGTTCGGGCCGCAGCAGCATGCCCGGATGGTTCTGCAGGGCCGCCATCGCTTCGTCGTGATTGTTCTTGCTGCACACCGCCAGAAGAATGCCGCGCTGATGAAGATCGAGGACGGCGCGCTGGAAGCCGCGGTAGAGCGCGCCCGGATATTCCACGCCCAGTTTCAGTCCGTCTACGCCGTCTTCGCCGAGAACCGTCTACGCCGTCTTCGCCGAGAACCCCGCCCCACAAAGTGTTGTCCAGATCCACCGCCAGAACCTTGCAAACCACTCCGGTGAGCGGATGAATGAACTTCAGCCACGCTCCTGCCATCGGGAGCATGCTGTCTGGCGCGAAGGGCATGCGCACCATCAGCCACTTGCCTTCATCGTGCCAGCGCGCGCGGCCGTGCTGCGCCACTAACGCGTCGTAATCAAGCACGTGGACGCCGCGGTGTTCGCTGCAGAGCGCTCGCAATCCGGCGTTGATCTGTTCGATGGCCGTGAGCTGCCCGGCTTTGCGCTGCGTTTCCAGCACACCCAGGCTGGCGGCCGGCTTTTCAAGATTGTGGATCACAAGCGACGCATTGCTGCGCTCGCGGAACGTGCGCACCCAGGCGCCGAAGTCGCGCAGCACCCGGTCAACCGCCGATTGCGCGTCCGCTTCTGTCAAGTCTGCGTAGCCATCCCAGATTTCTGGCGCGATGTCGCGTGTTTGAATGGCCAGCACCACGATGTTCGAATCGAAGGCGTACAGGGCGCTTGCCGGATCGAGAATTTCCTGCGCGTACGAATTGAACTGGCCCACGTGGACGGTCGCGTCGATGCCCTCCACAAGCGCCGCGCTGCGCAGGATGGGCACCAGCGGCTCGACCGTCATCGACCGAAGAAACGCGATGCGCGTCTGCACGAGCGGCAAATGCCCTTTCATTTTCTCGTAGCAGGACAATACGTAATTCGCGGCGGCGGCGCGGCCCTCTTTTCGCCAGAAATCGCCGAGGCAGGCGTGCGCCTGCGCCCAGCGGCCCTCCGCCAGACAGCCTTCAACCAGTTCGCGCAATTCCTTGGAGTGTGCCATGCGAGAAAACCGCCTACATCTGCAAGCCGCCGGAGACGGGTATTTCCGCTCCGGTGACAAAATCACCCGCGCTCGTGCACAACGCCGCCACCACAGCGGCGATTTCGGCGGCCGAAGCGAGCCGCCGCAGCGGCGTCTGCATGGCCTGCACTTTGCGCAGGCGTTCGGAGAGCCCTGCGATCGATTC